>NZ_JAHGAI010000020.1:0-4185 GCF_030248515.1 Vibrio sp. D401a
CTTGAACAGTTTGTTATGTTTGTGCTGACGTAGCTAGACAAACTTATGGTTGTATAGAGGTAAAATGTTGATCACTGGTTCTTCGTAAGGGTGAATTGTTCGAATAGCATCAAGTGCAGCTTGAACTAAAGGCTCTTGGCATCTAACGTCAATTCTGACCTCTTCACCAAAGTTAATTTCCCCCTTCTTGCCAGTAACAGGTTCCGAGCCTTCAGTTGGTCTCCAGAACCCTGAAATTTTTACGATAGAAATAACACTGTCATAGTCACCCACAACACCTGCACCAACTGAGTTGAGTGCATCACGGATAGCTACAACTTCTGTTTCAGGTGCATAGATTTCTAGCTTGAATTCCATCATTTTCTCCCAAAAAACATAACGCCGCGTTAAGTAGTGAGCAACGCCAGCCACATAACCTAAACCATTACACCTTAACCACTTAACCCAACTTAGAACGCAAAACGCCAAGCGTTGGGAATCTGTCTTAAACGCCTTGTTATGTTGCTGACTCAAGGTACAATCGCAAGCTTTATAACAAGGACTAGACGCGATGCTATTTAACAACAATATCGATGAGATGAATAACTATTTGGAATGTTTCTGTAAACAACCACATGTCAAATCACTTGATAGCATTTCAGATGAACAGATTAACTTGCTTCTGGATTTCTTAGCACTGGCCCACAAGTTAAAATGTGATATCTACGCGACCAGAAACCTTAACAGCCCACACTTTCTTGGTATCGGGGCCTTCGCTTTGTCACAAGAGCGCCCACCACATGGAAACCTATTTATCAAAGTAGAGCGAGAGCAACTTCACCTCACATTTGAACTCGATGCTTGCAGCCAAGATAACTTGTTAACACCAACCCGAGTGATTGATGCACTCACTTATCTCATCGACAATTCAGGTCAGGCACTTCTCCCTGAAGATTACAACTAGTGATTGCAACATAACGCCTTGCTAAGGTGTGAGTAACGCAATACAAAAGCTACCGCACAGCGCCTTAATCACCATAAGCCACCGCAAAGTAAAAATGCCACGCGTTGCGAATCACTCTAAAATGCTTTGTTATGTTTCATACGTCGCTACTTGCCTAAATGACTCCATGCTACCGTCAAAAGGCCGGTCAAATTGGGAGCTATCTAGAGAGCCTATCTTATTTACAGATAGCCATGTAGCTTCACATTCCTCGCGGTTAAATAAAGCTTCATTTGTAGCAGAATCTACAAATTTGTTAATCCAGCCCTGATCACACCTAGGACACCATCTCTTTAACTCCTGCATTTGGAGCAAACAAAATACCTTACACCTTTCGGACTTTCTCCTACTTCACCTAGCGTCTCAGTATTGCAAGTTTGACATAGTAATTTGTTCATAATACTTCCTGAAACATAACGCCCAATTAAGGTGTGAAGCAGGCGACCAAGACACTTAATCTGACCACCGTAATCACTGAACTCAACCCAAACCAAAAATGCCAAGCGTGCTGAATCACTCTTAAATTGTTTGTTAGCTTAATTACTTGAACCGTTCTGTATACTCATTTAACACCCATCCCTCCAATGGCTCTCCATTCTTTTGAGGCACAGCAACCTTAACCCAACTCCGATCTTTCTCCAGAACATTCACCAATTGACCAAATTCTAAATGTGTAATAATTTCAACTTTTGTAGACGCAGAGATTCTTAATCGAACACCATTACCGCTTATAAACCTGTTTGCGGGTGTAGTCTCTATACCATTTTTCTGAGGCAATTTTTTGATCGTATTTTTCTGTACTCGAAGCGGCTCATCACTTTCTTTAAGAAAGTCTGTCAATAATGGTTGTAAATATGTCGCTACAACCAACGGCATCACAATATAATTAAATATATATTTGAGAAACAACAAAAGAAATACAGGTACTCTTTGTACTCCTTTCGTTTCATCCATATTAGACGTTGTGTCTCGTTGAAGGCTATTACCAACTTCTGATAATGCTTCTGAAAACTCGGTTAATTCTTGTTCGGTATATAAAGAGTTTAAAGTGTCAAATCGCTTTAGCGATGCCACATCTATTACAGAGTTGAAAATACCATGGTGCTGTAAAGACTCTACTTGAGCAACCATATCTGAAACGCTAAGGTGTTGTAAAGACGCCGCTTGAGCAACCATATCTGAGACGTTAAGGTGTTGCAAAGACGCCGCTTGAGCAACCATATCTGTAACGTTAAGGTGTTGTAAAGACGCTGCTTTGGCAACCATATCTGTAACGTCAAGGTGTTGTAAAGACGCTGCTTTAGCAACCATATCTGTAACGTCAAGGTGTTGTAAAGACGCTGCTTTGGCAACTACATCTGAAATACTGAGGTGTTGTAAAGACGCTGCTTTGGCAACAGCTTCCATTTGAGTTGACAATGACTGACTGGTTTTGAATGTCATAATTTTCTCATACCTCATTAGTGAAGTGCACTCTATTTAATAATAAACAACACTATGATACTTCCATATTAGCTCAGATGTCATTTTGCCGATTAAGCTAACGCCCTGTTGAGGTGTGAGCAACGCAATACCGATGCCGCCGCATACCACCTTAATCACTTAAACCAACGCATATTAAAAATGCCACGCGTTGCGAATCACTCTTAAACAGTTTGTTATGAGTACGACTTGCACAATAAGATGCGATTACCTGACTGCCTTATAGTATACTTATTACCCGCAATCCTTTCACTGGCATAAGATGCACTAACAAACTTTAAAGAATAGCCTGCTAATACGAAAAAGATTGCTATTGGAACCAACCATGCAGTTTGCTGAGATTCTAAAAAGTAGTAGAAGCATAAGGTTAATAGTAGTGAAAAGAACCAATAGAAAGCATTGGACAAATACTTTTTAAGCTTGTGAAATTTTGGCTTTTCGTATTTGCCATCTTCATAGCTGATGGAGCTTTTACACCTCTTAAGATCATTTATAAACTCTGTCGGTCTATTTAGATTACAACAGTGTTGAATCTCTTCAAAGGATAAAGCAAAACCAAAGTAGTTAGCAAATCCCTGCTCTATAACGATAGGGTTCTTAAGGCTCAGGTCAGAATCAAATACCTGTAAAAAAGCTCGTACTTCTTAAATTTGTTGGATGAAGATGTTGCAATCGAGATGTTGAAGCGCTCATACATAAGCAGCAACAAAAACAGAGTTAGTATAACAAATATAACCCATGTCGATTCTTGACCAAGGTTCTCACTCAATAGCTCTAACCATTTCGAAAAGATATTTTCCATTTCACTAATTTCCAATAGTACTCATAACGCCTTGCTAAGGTGTGAGTAACGCAATACAAAAGCTACCGCACAGAGCTTTAATCACATAAGCCACCGCAAAGTAAAAATGCCACGCGTTACGAATCACTCTTAAGCAATTTGTTAGATGATTCTTTCAACCCTGCCGCAACATCACTATATAGATCAACTATCTGATTAACATCTCGCTCCATTATCATAAGGAGCATCGTTCTATTTCCCAAGTCTCGGCTAGATAGAAGATCATTTAGATCGGCTAATTTCGCAAGATCTCTATTATACTTTTTTACAGCTTCACTAAGGCTTAGAATTTTATTAAACAATGTTTTATCTTTAATAATTCCGCTTTCTAAAATTCGGTTAAACTGAGTTTCCTCTAGGCTCACAAAATATGAATGCTCAACTAAGCTTACTTCTTTGCCCCTGTCTGGAACTTTCGTTTCTAAGAAGTGTTCAATTGCGCGCTCATTGTACTGATATGATGCTATGAAATCGGAAACTATCAGATCATGACGCTCTTGCTCTTGAATCAGGCGTTCCTTTTTATCCTGATCATAAACAGACAGACTAAATAGAAAAGCCAACACCGTGGCAATTGATGCAAAAATACCAAACAGTTCAAAAATTGTGGTTTTTCCTTCTTTTGAAACTATATTTTTTGTATACATTGCGTATAGTACACCTGCAAAAATAACAAAAATAGCAAATATTATTATGAGTAAATTCAGTGCCATATATATTTTGTCAAACCTCTCTAATTGATGAAACTAACCACATCATCTAACGCCCTGTTAAGGGGTGAGCAACGTCATACCGAAGTCGCCGCATACCACCCTAAACACTAAAACCAACGCATAATGAAAATGCCACGCGTTGCGAATCCCTCTTAAACAGTTTGTTA
>NZ_JAHGAI010000021.1:0-1587 GCF_030248515.1 Vibrio sp. D401a
GTCAAACCCGTACTAACGCCTTGCTAAGGTGTGAGTAATGCAATACAAAAGCTACCGCACAGCGCCTTAATCACCATAAGCCACCGCAAAGTAAAAATGCCACGCGTTACGAATCACTCTTAAGCAATTTGTTAGTACATGCGCTACTTCTATTTATGCGCTCCAAGATATTGAAAAGTGGCATGATATGAAAGGCTTTGAACACTGAAGTGAGACGGGCTGCTACAAAACCTTACCCCGATTGAAAGACGAAAGTTGGCTAGAAGAAAAATGCACTGAACTGCCCTACTTTCACTGGCTTTAAATTAAAAAAGGATTCTTTCCTCGTCACTCAACAGCCACACCAAAAGTAATCAAGGCTCTCTCAAAAAACACCACGAAAATGAAAAAGCGCCAAAGAAATAGGCTAAGAGTTAGAAGCCGTAAACGATGAAATCAAAGCGAACACTCCGCATATAGCGCCACCGGAAAGAACGTGAAAGGCACTAACTGAAAGGTGTAAAGACGAGCGCCAAAACAGATAAACACCAAAACTTATGACCTTTGATGTCAAACCCGTACTAACGCCGCATTAAGGTGTGAGCGGCGCTTGGCTATACTTGAGCGAAGCGAAACTGCCAAGCGTTGCGAATCACTCTTAAATGCTTTGTTATACAAATAGTTAATCGTATACAGCTTCCGCTCTTTCTGCGCTACTAAACACAATTGCTTCCCAGGCAGCTCTTGTACATGACCATAGTGAATAGCCTAGTAAGAACAAACATACAACTAGCATCGAATATATGTCTAGTGACTCAAAGTGGTTGAAGTAAATTACATCACCAAAAAACTGTTGGATATAAACACCTTTAAGAATGGATGCCGAGGTAGTCATTGCTAACCCGTAAGTAATAGCAGCAAAAGCCGAGTCAGCGAAAATACCAAATTGTTTATATATTAGCCCAGCATACTCGGCACTTGACCCTTTGGCTGAAAGGTAATGTAAAACAAAGCATATAAGTGAACCAAACCAGATACTTATATTAAGATGCTTCCACTCAAGTACACTTCGTATAGCTTCATTGTAATACTTCTGATCGGTAATATAAGTAGCTGCTATCGCGACAAGCACAATGAGAACAACGACTAGACGATAGTTAAATTTAGGAAGCATATTTACTCCCATTAAATTCGTTTACCTTTTTTTGGTCTTCATCGTCGTTACTTTTACCGAGCAACCCACCGATTAAACCACCTAGCACTACTCCTGGCACACCACCCATTACTCCAATAACACCACCTAAAGCCATTGCTGGTGCTGTTTTATTGTCTGATTCAGCTAGAACTGAATTGACGGAGTAAACCTTATCGTTAACCTTTAAACGGCTAGAACCTAAGCTTTGAGCTAACTCTTGACGCGTTTTAGCCGTATTCTGAATATATGTTTTCTTTCCTGTCTGACGATCTTGTACATACAGACGCATCTGACTAACTCCTTTTATTTGTATAACGCCCTGTTAAGGGGTAAGCAACACAATACCTAAGCCGCCGCATACCACCTTAATCACTTAAACCAACGCATAGTGAAAATGCCACGCGTTGTGAATC
>NZ_JAHGAI010000022.1:0-289148 GCF_030248515.1 Vibrio sp. D401a
CATATCAGGACGGGTCATGCATATTTTATTTATGCATGATGTGCTGCCACTAAGCGTGGTTGAATCAGCAAATTATTAATGTATTGCAATGCTACGTAAGTCACTACTATTGTCGCCACTATCAACTCAATGCCAGCTAGACCACGAACTTGTTGTACATAGTGCGCTGCTAGGCCATTTGCTTCCATCCAATTTGCAGTTTTGAATAGAGCTGTCGCACCAATCACCATTGGGAAGGTAAACGCTGCATAGCCTGGACTAAATGGTAGTCTTAGCAGTTTAAAGAAGGCTAAGTAGATGATGGCTGTCATCAATACTGCGATACCAAACAATAGAGCAATAATCACTGGTGAAGGCGTTGCGGTTACGGTTAGATAACCTGCCAGCGATAGGCTTGCTGGAGCAGCCAAGATTGCCATGGTTGGTTTTGCTGCATCTGGAATTTCATGGGTGAACATGAAACGGTAGATCATGATTGGTAACATCACGGCATACGCAACCATACCGAATACCAAAGCACCATGCGCAATTGGTGCAAGCACTGGATTACCAGAGAAAGACACATCGGCAACGATGATACCCACAGGTGGTACGAACCAGCTTGGCACCATGTGGTGTAGCTCGAAGTCTTTCGCACGGTGGTATAAAAAGCTCGCAAGGAACACGATATGTAAAGCTACCGCCACTAACCAAAGCACGTCACCTGCAACAGAGAAGAAATGCCCTAGTGAGTTTGAAACCACCATAGTTCCCATTGCGAAAGTTGGAACGACACTACCCACCACAGGGTGCGCAAGATCTTGTCTTAACAAGTGATTGTGAAAAAGAAATTTAACCGCCAAGATTGCTAGCAATACACTTGCAATACCTGCGCTAATCCACTGTCCATAGCCATGTAATTCGGCGAAGTTTTCCCAACTCCAACCCAAGCTCGCAATACCAAGAGCCAGACCCGCCATTGGGGTTGGTGCTCCCATTACTTTTGCTTTTGTTCTTTGAATCATTACGACCTCAAAATCTAGGCTAACTTTCTATGGGGTGTATATTACTCTTGCACTTCGTTCTAATATATCTAATTATTTAAAACTAACGTTCAGATTTACTTAACGGAATATCATGCCTAGTCATATCTCTCTTAAACAACTGAAAGTTTTTACTACGATCACTCAGCACAAAACGCTGACAGCGGCTTCAGAAAGCCTGTTTCTTTCGAAAGCAGCGGTAAGTATGGCGCTGTCTGAGTTAGAGAAACAAATCGGACATCACCTATTTGACCGGGTGAACAACCGCTTAATTCTCAACCAAGAAGGACAAAAGCTTTTGCCCCTCGCGGATGAACTCCTCAACCGAGCTCGGGATATTGAGAGTGTGTTCGATGGCGATCAAACCCTATCGGGTCTTTTACGTATCGGTGCCAGTGACACCATTGGCAACCAAGTCGCGCCTTATCTGCTTAGTGATTTCCGTCAGGATACCAATCATCAGTCACAGAGTTTGTTCATCTCTAACTCAGCACAGATTTGTGACATGTTGATCGCCTACGAGCTCGATATCGCACTCATTGAGGGCAAGACCATACACCCAGAGCTGGAGTCAACGCAATTCAGTGAAGATGAAATGTGTGTGATTTGTCCACCGGATTACCCTAACTTCGATGAGGGACCAATCAGTCTCAACGAACTTGAAGACACCGAATGGATCTTGCGTGAGGCTGGCTCTGGTTCGAGAGAGTTTTTTATGCGCGCCATCGCTCCGCGTCTAGAACACTGGCATGAGGCTTTTCAGCTCAATACAACAGAAGCGCTGATCAATTCGGTATCTGCGGGGCTGGGGTTAGGTTGTTTATCGCGCCTATCTGCAGAACCTGCAATTCGCGATGGTCGTGTGAAAATGCTCAACATGCCGCTGGATATGAAGCGTCGCTTCTGGCTTTTGATCCACAAAGAGAAGTATCAAAACCCGCTCCTGCGTACATTCATTGAATTCTGCCAAGATTGGGAGCGACCAGAGAACCCACATCTTAAAGATGGCTAGTTCGAGATGGGTCGTTCACGGGAGATAGTTCAAGGCAGATAGTTCAAATGCTGGTCACTTAGTTGTACACGGCTCTCATTCTTAGGCTTGTCGCTAGACTTAACTGGTCAAAAACTGTATAAAAAGCCAGTATAAATTAATCAAGTTAGAGGACCAACACCATGGCTGTAATCGTCAAGTACGTGGTAGAACGCAATGGAGAAGAGAAAATGACTTTTACCTCTAAAGCGGAAGCTGACGCATACGACAAAATGCTGGATATGGCGGACGAGTTATTCTCACTGCTAGGTAAAAGTGAACTTCTAGAAGACGAAGGCAAGCAAGAAGATCTTGCAATGTTCCTTGCGCAGAACAAAGAAGAAGTGCTTTACGCTCTGGGTGCAAAACGTAAACCTGCACCAAAAAAAGCAAAGAAGCTTGAAGCTGTTGAAGAAGATAGCGAGCAAGAAGACGCTGCATAAGCCTCTCATTTGTTTCAAAATAACGTCGCGCCATGCGGCGTTTTTTTATGCCTTCCGTTTGTCGTCATATATCTCTGAGAATATAAAGAACCGATTTAATATCCCAAATTGCTCTAAATTTCATGTTGCAGATTAGTGTGACTTAGATCTAATCTAAATGGGTACGGTGATGGGGTACCACCGGAATCGAAAGATTCAAACCGCTTTTAAAGCTGATGACTCCTACAGAAACGAGAACAGGTAAGCCCTGTTGGAAGTACTTTTGCCTCTAGTGTAAAAGTAAGAGTTCTGTAGTGAGCAATTCAACTCTTCTCCAACCCCGCTCCTGTTTTCTCAAAAATTAAAAAGATATCCAAAATAGTTGTTAACTCAACAAGGCGACAAACGCGTAAGCCTCCTGAACATAGTTTTTCTATTTGATGGAGCGAATAAGAGCAGTCAACGCCGTTGAGTCTGACCAATATGCTGGATATCGTACACTGGGAAAACATTATGCAATACTCACACGAAATCCAATCAATGTGCCCGATTCAACGCGGCGATCTTCATGCTTCTGCACCGATCCCTGTTGAAGGCGCAATGATCAATCCAAAAGACGTTATCGCGATTTCCGGTCTTAGCCACGGCGTTGGTGCTTGTGCTCCTCAACAAGGTGCAGCAAAACTGACCCTTAACGTCAAAAACGGCATCATCGAAGAAGCTTTGATCGAAACGATCGGCTGTTCAGGCATGACTCAATCTGCAGCAATGGCCGCAGAAATCCTAACCGGTAAAACCATTCTTGAAGCACTCAACACTGACTTAGTGTGTGATGCTATCAACGTCGCGATGCGCGAAATCTTCCTTCAATTTGTTTACGGTCGTACTCAATCTGCTTTCTCTGAAGGCGGCTTGGAAATTGGTGCGGCACTGGAAGACCTTGGTCAAACTCAACGCAGCCAAGTGGGTACTAGCTACTCAACCAAAGCAAAAGGCGTGCGTTACATGGAGCTGGCTGAAGGCTACGTAACAAAACTCGCATTAGACGAAAACAAAGAAGTGATTGGTTACCAATATCTCAATCTCGGCAAGATGATGAAAGCCATCAACGAAGGCGTATCTGCTGCAGAAGCCGCAGACAAAGCAACGGGCACTTACGGTCGTTTTGACGAAGCCGTAACGACCATTAACCCACGCCAACAATAATTGCCACCAAGAGGAAAGATATTATGAACACTCCAATTACTGAATCTGTACGTCGCACATTAGACGAAATGCAACTTTCTTCTCTGGAAGCTGCTTATCAATACTGTATGGATCGTGGTATCGACCCAAAAGCATTGGTGATGGACACTCAACCTATCGCGTTTGAAAGCGCGGCAGATGCCTACACACTGGGCACCGCTTTGGCGATTTTCCGCGGAGCAAAAACAGCAGAAGAAGCAGCAAACATCATCGGTGAAGGTCTTCAGGCGTGCACTAAACCCGGCAGCGTGGCAGAGCAACGCCAAGTGGGTATCGGTCACGGTGCATTGGCGGCTCGTCTATTGAATGAAGAAAGTGGCTGTTTCGCTTTCCTTGCCGGTCATGAGTCATTCGCAGCGGCAGAAGGCGCAATCAAAATCGCATTGAACGTGAACAAATCACGCAAAAATCCGTTGAAAGTGATCCTGAATGGTTTAGGTAAAGACGCCGCTTACCTAATCTCACGCATCAATGGTTTCACTTACGTACGCACTCAATACAACTACCAAACTGGTGAGTTAGTGGAAGTAGAACGTCGCCGTTTCTCCCAAGGTCCACGTGGTGAGATCCTTTGCTACGGTGCAGACGATGTACGTGAAGGCGTGGCTATCATGCATAAAGAACAAGTGGATATGAGCATCACTGGTAACTCAACCAACCCGACTCGCTTCCAACACCCAGTAGCAGGCATCTACAAAGCAGAACGTAACCGTGAAGGCATGCCTTACTTCTCTGTGGCATCAGGCGGTGGTACTGGTCGTACTCTACACCCAGATAACGTGGCGGCAGGTCCTGCTTCTTACGGTATGACCGATACCATGGGTCGCATGCACGCTGATGCTCAGTTCGCGGGTAGCTCTTCAGTACCCGCACACGTAGCGATGATGGGCTTCATCGGTATGGGCAACAATCCAATGGTAGGGGCAACGGTTGCACTTGCAGTAGAGGTCGGTGAGCTAAGCCTCTAAATCGATTTATCGCTTTACTATCCAAAGCCAGTAAATCCAACAAACCCAGTGTAGGGGGAGTGACTTCGGTCCTCCCCTTATTTTTTGCGATGCGCCCTTCTCCAACTTCACTGTGTCTCTGCCCAAAATCGGTCTGATAAGGCTTTTGCGACACATTTCTCATCAGACAAACATATCTCTAAAAAGACAAAAGGTATCCATCTACAGACTTTCTCCATTTCCCCTCTTTAAACTCCCGAACACTCTCTTTATGATGACTGACAACTTAATTATTTCTTGTCAGTGAACAGACGAGACACAAGACTCAACACATGGAGATCAACTATGGCTTTCTTCTCTCTAGCCTTTGGTACGGCAACTAAAAACCGCGACGGCAAAATCATCGAAGCGTTTTTCCCAAGCCCAGTTCTTAACCCAAGCGAAGCGCTTGTTAACGCACTAGCAGCAGTAGCAGGTTACGAACAAGGCAACCAAGCTATCGAGATCTCTGCAGCACAAAGCGCAGAACTGGCAGCAGCATTTGAAGCAAACGGCGATGCGGCAAACGCATCTTTCGCAGCAAAAGCAGCAGAATCAGCACAACCACTTGTACTGGTTATCCTTGCAACTGACGAGCAGCCACAAAGCGTTGCTGAAGGTTTCCTAAAACTTCAACTTATCTCTAACCGCCTAGTTCAACCACACGGTACGGTACTAGACGGCATCTTCGGTCTACTACACAACATCGCATGGACTAACGAAGGTCCAATCGATCTACCTGAACTAGCAGAGCGTCAAATCGAAGCTCGCCTAGCGGGTCGTACACTAAGCGTAGATTGCGTAGACAAGTTCCCTAAAATGGTGGACTACGTGGTACCAACTGGCGTTCGTATCGCTGACACTTCTCGCGTACGTCTTGGCGCACACGTTGGCGAAGGCACAACGGTAATGCACGAAGGCTTCATCAACTTCAACGCAGGTACAACTGGCGTGAGCATGGTTGAAGGTCGTATCTCTGCTGGCGTAGTGGTTGGTAATGGCTCTGACATCGGCGGCGGCGCATCTATCATGGGTACGCTATCTGGCGGCGGTAAAGTTGTGGTTTCTATCGGTGAAAACTCGCTACTAGGCGCGAACGCAGGTCTTGGTTTCCCAATGGGTGACCGTTGTACTATCGAATCAGGTCTATACGTAACTGCTGGTTCTAAAGTACGCATGCTAGATTCTGCTGGCCAAGAAGTAGAAGTAGTGAAAGCACGCGATCTTGCTGGTGTTTCTGACCTACTGTTCCGTCGTAACTCTGTAACAGGTCAAATCGAGTGTCTTGCAAACAAGAGCGCGGTTGAACTGAACAGCGAACTGCATAAAAACAACTAATTCATTCGTGAATTAGCCCTACGAAAAATCCCCCAGCAGGAAACTGTTGGGGGATTTTTTTATGCCCGATAAAGAGCACATTGTTACGACATGGCGTGTGACGTAATCCTGAGTGATTCAAATACTCTGCTTTTCAGAGAATGTGGATTCCTGACGTTTACTTGTTTAGAAAGTTCACCGCTTTATCTGGGAAGTCAGTAAACAAACCATCCACTTTCACTTGATTGTAGAAGACATCCATCATGCCATCGAAGCTGTCTGTGTACGTTGGAATACGCCCAGGGTCCGCTCGGAAAGTGTAAGGGTGCACTTGCAAGCCTGCGTCTTTTGCCGCTTTCATCAAAGGTTTGATGATGATGTTATCCTTGGTTGATTTGTCATCCACCAACATTGGCTTCCAAGGCCCGATCCCTTCCGCATATTCCGCGACCTTCTTCATACCATTGGTTTCAAACATCCAGTCATAACTGTATGGTGTTGCCTTGTCGCCTTTGTACTCCATAGTCTCATTCCAATCGGTGTAAGCCATGAGCTGAACGAGCTTTAAATCCATGTCCATCGCAGGCATGAGTTCACTGTTGATGCGCTGGAGTTCATTGGCATCGAAACACTGAAGGTATACTTTGTCGTCTTGCGAATCATAACCGTACTGTTTTAAAACTTTAAGCACCGCTTTTGAGATGTCTTTACCTTCATGGCGATGGAACCACGGCGCTTTGATTTCCGGGTAAATACCGATGTCATAACCCAGCGTTTTGTTTAAGCCTTGGATCAGCTCAATCTCTTCAGCAAAAGTAGGTACGGTGAAGTCTGATTTCCACATTGGGAATCGTGTCGGATAGCCAGCAACCTTGTTACCTTTATCATCAATGTTAAAGCCTTCAGTGACTCGCAATGATTTGATTTCAGCCAACGTGAAATCAATCGCGTAGTAACGGCCATCTTTACGAGCACGGTCTGGGAATCGCTCTGCCACATCGGTCACGCGATCGAGATAGTGGTCATGCAGCACGACCAATTGATCGTCTTTAGTCATCACCACATCTTGCTCGATGTAATCTGGTTTCATCGCGTACGCCAACGCTTTTGCTTCTAAAGTATGTTCTGGTAGATAACCCGATGCGCCACGGTGCGCGATAACAAGCGGTTGTGCAATTGCTCCAGCGGAGATGCTCAGAGCGAGAACCGTCATGCAAACTGACGTTGTTTTCATTGTTATTTCCTTAACTTATTTGAAGGGGCAGTATTCCACTGCCCCTTTAAGGTTTTATGACGCCAAAGCTTCTTTCTCACGCGCTTTTTGTTCATGGTGAGCGCGCTCGCCAAGAAATGCGTAAGTCAAACAAACGATAGACGTGATACATGAACCCACGAGGATGATAAAACCGCCATCCCAGCCAAAGTGGTCTACCGTGTAGCCAAGAATCGCGTTTGCCGCTACCGCACCGCCCAAGTAACCAAATAAGCCAGTTAGACCTGCAGCCGTACCCGCCGCTTTCTTAGGAGCAAGCTCTAGAGCATACAAACCAATCAACATTACCGGACCGTAAATCAAGAAGCCGATTGCAACCAGCGCCATCATATCGACTGCTGGGTTACCTGCTGGATTGAACCAGTAAACCAGCACAGCTACGGTTACTAACGCCATAAATAGAATACCGGCAGGAGCACGACGACCTTTAAACAGCTTGTCTGAAATCCAACCACACAATAGCGTACCTGGGATTCCCGCCCACTCGTATAGGAAGTAAGCCCAAGAAGATTTATCAACCGAGAAGTCCTTCGCTTCTTTAAGGTATACCGGCGCCCAGTCCAGCACACCGTAGCGGATCAGGTAAACAAACGCGTTCGCAATCGCAATTGACCACAACAACTTATTAGAAAAGACATACTTGAAGAAAATTTCCTTCGCCGTCATTTCTTTTTCGTGTGATTTGTCGTAATCGTCAGGGTAATCGTCTTTATACTCTTCAATTGGCGGAAGACCACAAGACTGCGGTGTATCTCTTACGGTGAACCAAATAAAGACAGCTACGAGCGTGGCAAAAAATGCAGGAACATAGAAAGCGGTGCGCCAATCGTCGTTGAATGCCCAAAGACCAAGGATGAACAGCGGACCAATCAAACCACCACCCACGTTATGTGCCACGTTCCAAACCGACACTATCTCGCCACGCTCTTTGCGCGACCACCAGTGAACCATGGTTCGACCACAGGCAGGCCACCCCATACCTTGGAACCAACCGTTTAGGAACAATAGAATAAACATCGCTGTAATGCTGCCAGTAGCCCAAGGCATAAAGCCGAAGCAGAACATCACAAGCGCTGACATTAATAGACCGCCACTTAAAAAGTAACGAGGGTTTGAGCGGTCAGAAACACTGCCCATTAAGAATTTTGATAAACCGTAAGCAATAGATACCGCAGCTAAGGCAACACCTAAGTCACCACGACTAAAACCTTGTTCAATAAGATAAGGCATCGCCAAGCTAAAGTTTTTACGAACTAGGTAGTAGCCAGCGTAACCAACAAAGATGCCGATAAAGAGTTGCCAACGTAAGCGGGAATAAGTGCCATCGATCTTATCGGACGATAAACGATCGATGTGCGCCTTAGGTTTGAATATTCCAAACATAGGAACCTCATTAATAATGTGAGCGATGGTAGGGAGTATAAAATCGCGAACGAGCAAAAAGGAGTTTCGTTCGAAAGTGAATGCATTTTATGAAATTCGATTTTTATTTCTGTGACAAATGTTGCATAAGAATTAAATTTCAGTAAATACAGTAAACTAGAAGCATTTAATTGGACAGCGCTTCCATTTCCCCCATATTCCGTTACTGTTTATATAGAGCATGAAGTGCGCAAACGAACAAAATCACCGCGAACTTAAGCAAACCAAGTGCTCAAATGACCACATAAATGGATAATAGGTAAAGGAGGAAGAGATTAAACACGTGATTTAAGTTAGAAAGCCTCAATATGGCGTGTTGCAACAATGTCATGGCGTTAACAATTAGGACCGGTATCAACCAACCACTCCCAAAGTGCATTCAAAGCGAATCTCCGAGTAAAAGACGGTTTATCAACCACGGATAAACGTCTTCGCTCTTAGTGATGACGCAGCTCTGGGCAACGAGCGAATGAATATCAGCAATCCCTTATCACCATTAGTGTTAGCTAGCTCTTTAGGGTTAGTTTTCGACCAATAATCTGAGTATTTTCCCACCACTCGCGAAGCAGGTTCACAAAACTCCTCTTACCAGTTTGTGCATTGATTTTCACATCGGTAGTTTTAGTCCATCAAAGCAAAATTGAAGACCATAATTCGTTTTATCGAGTTTCCTTTTTGAGCAAAAGATGCGTCAATTAACAAAAACGAAGAGTTTGATTAACAAATTTATGCTCAAACGCTCACTTTTGACGCTCGTTTGTTTTCGCAAACGTTTATATATGCACAATAGAACCGTGCTAGATAAGCATAAATATTAAAGGACTCTTAACATGACAACGAACAAACACCCCTCACTGCTCGGAGAATGTTTGGCCGAGTTTATCGGTACAGGATTACTTATCTTTTTTGGCGTAGGCTGTGTCGCAGCACTCGTTTTGACCGGGGCTCAATTTGGTCAATGGGAAATCAGTATTGTATGGGGCTTTGGCGTCGCCATCGCTATTTACTGTACTGCGGGCGTATCCGGTGCACACATCAACCCTGCCGTAACTATCGCACTGGCGATGTTCCATGGATTTGATAAGGCGAAAGTTGTGCCTTATATCATTGCGCAAATGCTCGGTGCATTTTGCTCTGCCGCTTTGGTTTACAGCTTGTACAGTAACCTGTTTACGGATTACGAAATCGCGCACAACTTCGTTCGTAGCAGCCAGGACGCATTAGCGACGGCGGGCATTTTCTCGACTTACCCACATGCTTCTCTCTCTTTCTTTGGCGCTTTTGCTGTGGAATTCGTGATTACTGCAGTGCTAATGTTTGCCATTCTTGCTCTTGGTGACGAGAACAACGGCGCACCTCGCGGCGCGATGAACCCATTACTTATCGGTATCCTCATTGCAGTTATCGGTGGTTCTTTAGGCCCACTGACTGGCTTTGCGATGAACCCTGCTCGTGACTTCGGCCCTAAACTGTTTGCTTACTTTGCAGGCTGGGATTACGCACTGACTGGTGCTCGTGAGATCCCATACTTTATTGTTCCAATTCTTGCTCCTATCGCAGGTGCTTGCTTCGGTGGTTGGTTGTACCCGAAAGCGATTGCTGCATATCTGCCACAACAAGGTCATGGCTGTACTATCCCTAACCAGTGCGAGACCGAAGAAGAAGCAGAACAAGCTCAAGCTTAAAACCAACTCATTCGAACATTTACTAAAATATAAATAACGAAACAAAAGGATTCTTACCATGACTGAGCAAAAATACATTGTTGCCCTAGACCAAGGCACGACAAGCTCTCGTGCTGTCATTCTGGATCATGACGCGAATATAGTAAGCGTCGCTCAGCGAGAATTTACTCAGATTTATCCAGAGGCTGGTTGGGTTGAACATGACCCAATGGAGATCTGGGCAACTCAAAGCTCTACTTTGGTTGAAGCACTTGCAAAAACCGGTATCCGTAGCGACCAACTTGTTGGTATCGGTATTACCAACCAACGTGAAACCACAATTGTATGGAACAAAGAAACAGGCAAGCCGGTTTACAACGCGATCGTGTGGCAATGTCGCCGTACTGCCGATATTTGTGAAGAATTAAAAGCGCGCGGACTAGAAGATTACGTTCGCGACAATACCGGTCTGGTTCTAGACCCTTACTTCTCTGGCACAAAAGTGAAGTGGATTCTAGATAATGTTGAAGGCGCACGCGAAGATGCTGAAGCAGGCAAACTGCTGTTCGGTACTGTTGACACTTGGTTGGTTTGGAAGATGACTCAAGGCCGCGTTCACGTAACGGACTACACTAACGCATCTCGTACCATGCTCTTCAACATCAATGACCTATGCTGGGATCAGAAAATGCTGGATGAGATGGGTATCCCAGCGTCGATGATGCCTGAAGTCAAACGCTCATCAGAAATCTACGGTCAAACCAACATTGGTGGTAAAGGCGGTACTCGTATCCCAATCGCGGGTATTGCAGGTGACCAACAAGCCGCGCTTTACGGTCAGATGTGTGTAGAAGCCGGACAAGCGAAGAACACCTACGGTACAGGTTGTTTCTTGTTGATGAACACTGGTCAAGAGAAGGTCACATCGAAAAATGGTCTGTTGACTACGCTAGCATGCGGTCCAAAAGGCGAGCCAGCTTACGCTCTTGAGGGTGCAGTGTTCATGGGAGGCGCTTCAATTCAATGGCTACGTGATGAAATGAAGATTCTAGCTGGAGCTGAAGATTCAGAATACTTTGCGACCAAAGTAGATACTTCAAATGGTGTTTATGTTGTTCCTGCGTTTACTGGTCTGGGCGCACCATATTGGGATGCTTACGCTCGCGGTACAATTGTCGGTCTAACTCGTGGCGTAAACTCTAACCACATTATCCGCGCAACTTTGGAAGGCATCGCTTACCAAACTCGTGATGTGCTAGATGCAATGCAAGCAGACTCGGGCATCAAACTAGCGAACCTTCGTGTAGATGGCGGCGCAGTGGCGAACAACTTCTTAATGCAGTTCCAATCTGATGTTCTAAATACCGAAGTTCACCGCCCTCAAGTAACCGAAGTGACCGCTTTGGGTGCTGCCTACCTAGCCGGCCTAGCGGTTGGTTTCTGGGATAGCATTGATGAACTGCAAGACAAAGCTGTGCTCGATCGCACATTCGAACCACATGATGATGAAGAGAAACGTAATCGTCGTTACAAAGGTTGGAAGCGCGCAGTTAAGTGTGCTCAAACCTGGTCTGAGCTTCACGACGAAGACGATTAATTTCTGATAAACGATTAGTTTTCCCCCTGATTAATCGTAAAGAGCGCCTAATTGGCGCTCTTTTTTTGCGTTCGATCGCGGATTCCACACTCCCACAGCTTCTCACAATGCGCTAATTCGAGCACAATAGAGCAAGTTTCTATTTTCGATTTTGAAGCATTGGCGATTACCAGTGCACAAGGGAGTGCTAAGTGAAGCAAATACCAAGACACCAACAGATTGTTGAGTTGGTGAAAAAACAAGGCTATGTCAGCACGGATGAGCTGGTAGAAAAATTTAATGTTAGTCCTCAAACTATTCGCCGCGACCTAAATGACCTCGCAGATGAAAACAAAATTCGTCGCTACCACGGTGGTGCAACCATTCCTCTCAGTTCAGAGAACACCTCATACAACACGCGTAAAGCGCTTAACTTCAATGAAAAAGATGTCATTGCGGAAGAACTCGTAAAACACATTCCAGATGGCGCAACTTTGTTTATTGATATTGGCACGACCCCAGAAGCTGTCGCTCGAGCGCTCAATAAAAACCACAAACAGCTTCGCGTCGTGACCAATAACATTAATGTTGCCACCATTCTTTTACCGAACCCGGAAATCAAAGTGATTTTAGCGGGCGGTGAAGTTCGCAACCGAGATGGCGGCATTGTTGGTGAAGCGACACTCGATTTCGTCAAACAATTCCGCCTCGACTTCGGTATTTTAGGCATCAGTGGTATCGATTTTGATGGCTCACTACTGGACTTTGATTACCACGAAGTTCGCGTTAAACAGGCGATTATCGATAACAGCCGCAGCGTTTTCCTTGCGGTTGACCATTCGAAGTTTGGTCGTAATGCGATGGTGAAACTGGGCAATATCGCGCAATTGAACATGGTATTTACTAACAAACAACCACCAGAGGAGATTCTCGCGATTCTAAAAGAAGCAGCAGTTCCGCTCGAAGTGGTTGATACACAAGTGGAAAGAACCATAACCGAATAGCGTTTACACTCACTATTTACGCGCATAAATGACCTCTGTCTTAATTAGGCAGAGGTTTTTTTGTGCCCAAATCACACAAAACGCTCATAAACGAAAATAAACAATGACCACAAACGAAACCTAAGCTAGGATAAACTCATGTTCTAAAATGCTCGTTCGCTCACTAAGAGGTCAAATTTATGAGTATCCAACAAAATGCTTCCACGACGAATTCATCCCCTACTCTAGACATGATCGTGATCGGTGGCGGCATTAACGGGGCTGGTATTGCTGCAGATGCTGCTGGCCGTGGTTTAAGCGTCGGTTTGTACGAAGCTAACGACTTCGCATCGGCAACCTCTTCTGCAAGTTCAAAACTGATCCATGGCGGATTACGTTACCTTGAACACTATGAATTTCGTTTGGTTTCGGAAGCGCTCGCTGAGCGTGAAGTGATCTTACGTAAAGCACCACACGTGGCTCTGCCAATGCGCTTCCGTTTACCTCATCGTCCATTTTTACGCCCAGCTTGGATGATCCGCTGTGGTTTGTTCCTTTACGATAATTTGGGTAGACGCACCACACTGCCAGGCAGCAAAACCGTCAACCTTGCAAAATCAGGTCTTTTAAAACCTGAAATGAAAACTGGTTTCGAATACTCAGATTGTTGGGTAGACGATGCGCGCTTAGTCTTACTTAACGTTCTGGCTGCAAAAGAGAATAACGCAGAAGTTCGCAACTACTGCCGCGTAGAAAAAGCACACCGTGAAGGCGGCATTTGGCATGTCACTATTCATGACGTCACCACAGACCAACGTTTCGAACGTAAAGCGAAAGCTCTGGTTAACGCTGCTGGTCCATGGGTGAAACAGTTCTTTGATGAAGGATTAGAGCAAACCTCCCCTCGCAACATTCGTTTGATCAAAGGCTCGCACATCGTTGTTCCTCGTATCCACAACGAGCCGCAAGCCTACATCCTACAAAACAAAGATAACCGCATCGTATTTATGATCCCTTACTTAGATAAGTTCTCGATCATTGGTACCACAGATGTGGAATACAAAGGCGATCCGCGTGAAGTCGCGATCTCCGAAGATGAAGTCGATTACTTGATCGATATCGTTAACCAACACTTTGTCCACCAGCTAAGTCGCGAAGATGTGGTATGGACTTACAGTGGTGTACGCCCACTGTGTGATGATGAGTCTGACTCACCGCAAGCGATCACACGTGACTACACACTAGAGTTGGATGCTGAATACGACCACGCACCTTTGCTTTCAGTGTTCGGCGGCAAGCTCACGACATACCGTAAGCTTGGTGAAGCGGCAATGAAGAAACTTGCCCCGTTCCTACCTGAAATGGGTAAAGACTGGACGGCAAACCAAACCCTTCCTGGCGGTAACTTCAGTTGCAGCCGCGAGCAACTGGCGAAGATGATTCATGCGAAATACTCGTGGGCATCAGAAGCGATGTTGCTGCGCTATGTGACTCAGTTTGGTACACAAACTTGGGATTTGATGGAAGGCACTAACAACGTAGAAGATCTTGGCCACTGCTTCTCAGAGCAAGCAAGCGGCGTATATCAACGCGAAATTGATTACTTGATGAATCACGAAATGGCGCTAACCGATGAAGACATCTTATGGCGTCGTACAAAACTTGGTTTATACATGAACGAAGAGGAGAAAATCGTACTGGCAGAATATCTAAAAGAGAAGCTGCAACAAAAAGTCGTTAGCCTCTCACAAGTAAGTTAAATTGGACTCTCCTAATACAAAGCCTGCACCTCGCAGGCTTTTTCTATTGTGAGCAACTAGATTCAAGTTATTGATTGAAAAACAAATATGATTGGTAAAAAGTTTTTTATCGTATGAACAATTGTAATTTAGCCACACATACCGTCTAGCATATTTTAATTTAAACTAATTCGAATAGAATGCGCATTTTCCTTCATAACTAAAATAAAAAATGCCTAAAAAACTTATACTTTCAACCATCATATCTATGGTGCTTACTGGTTGCTTTAGCGACTCAGGGAGTAGTCAGCCTCCTTCAGTAGAGCCGCCTTCGTCGAATCACCCACCTAGTGTAGAGTCAGTTCCTGTGCTTACTGCGCTGGTCGATCATAAGGTAACTTACCAACTTGTTGCCTCCGATAGAGACGGTGATTCTCTGAGCTATCAACTGAACGATGCGCCCGATTTTGTGTCTGTCGATAAACTTGGCTTAGTCACTATTGCTCCAAAAGAACCAGACCAAGACCAGTATCAATTTTCTATCAGCGTCTCAGACGGTAAAGCTAAGGTAACCACCCAAATTCAGCTCAATGTGTTTGCTCAACCAACAGCATCTTGCCCTGAAGATACGACTGATCCAGAGTGTAATAATGACAGCGGTTTCCAACCTAACTTCGCTCCTGAGCTCAACGTTGATGCGCAAATCGATGTTAAGGCAGATATCGCATCGAACTATCAAGTCAGTGCTAAAGACTACAATGGTGATCAACTAAGCTTCTCTTTAAACCAAGCACCTTCTTGGGCATCGATTGATAGCCAAGGGCTTATGAACTTCGTGCCAACTGCGGCTGATATTGGCACTTACGAGCTTGCAGTGATAGTCAGTGACGGCACATTCGACGTAACCGCTGATACTCAAGTAACCGTGCATTTAGGCATGACACCGGTAGATCCAGACTTGATAAATCATGCTCCGGTGGTTGACCCTATCCCTGAGCTAACAGCTCAAATTCTGCAACAGTCAACTTACCAAGTTCTTGCGACGGATAAAGATGGTGATGCACTGGCTTACTCTTTAAAAGATGCGCCTGATTTTGTCTCCATCTCAGAAAATGGTCTGCTATATATAGAGCCACTAAACAACTCAAATACTGGAAGTCATCATAGCCAGGTACTAGTAAGTGACGGCTCACTTACCACATCTCGTAATCTAACCATTCACGTTAGTGAGCAAGATGAACCAGGGAATGACAACAATGCTCCTATAGTTCAATCAATAGCACCGATCACCGCTTTCACCGATCAAACGCTTGAATACCAAGTCATCGCATCTGACCGAGATGGGGACCGTTTGAGCTTCTCACTTGATAACTCGCCAGAATTTGTCTCGATCACTCAATCAGGCGTTCTTACTTTCGCACCAACACCGGTGCATGAAGGCAATTATCAATTTGATGTTACGATCAGCGATGGGAAGTTAAGCACAAAGACAACCGTTATTGCTCAGGTTCATCTTCCGACAGCATCCTGCGATGAAGACAGCACCGCACCTGAGTGTGTGAACCCCGATGAAGGTATGGAAGTCACCTTCTACAAAGCTAGTCTGACAGCATCAAACAAGCCATTAAAAGGCGATGTGAGTTGCAACGGGCAATCACTCTTAGAGGGTCACTTTAATACGACAGAAGGTGACAGCTTTACTTGTTACTTAGAATCACTCGATTCCAGTTCAATAGAACTCGGAAGCTTCATCGCTCCCGATCACAAGAGCCAAAGCCTCAACTCAGATGCATTAGTTCCCATTGCCTTTGAGCTCACCAACGTCATCGGTAAAGGTGATAATGCGGCGAAAGTATTGGAGTCGATCTCCTCTTGTCCAGAGTCACAACAGGTCTGCCTTAACAAGATGGACAGCATCGACATTGCCGGGATCTATAACTCAGCTGCACTCGATTCAGACGAAACCGTAGGCGCGTTTTTAGCCGCTAAAAGTGAAGAGTCTACTGACGACGTAGGTAAAGCACCGAGCTCACACCGAGATCCTAATTTGGTTCCCGCGGTATCTGGTGGTGATAACGATTTGAACAGTGACTTTGTGTCATCTAATGCAGAAGCCAGTTTGACATATCAGCCAAGTGTAGAGGCTCAAGTATTAACTCGCAGTACATTAACTGACGCTCATGGACTGCCGATTGCGGGAATCAGCTATTTCTCCGCACACTCAACGGGGGTAACAGATGCGAATGGTGAATTTGAGTATTTGTGGGGGGATTCACTCACATTTGGCATTGATACCTTTGAGTTTGGCTCCGTTATCGGTAACAAGGTAAGTTATCAACTTGCCGATGTGACAGAAAACCCTGTAGTAAAAGCGAACATCCAAGCTTTATTGCAGCGTTATGGCGAAGCAAGTGGCGAACAGATCACGATTGATGCTCAAGTACGGGACGTATTCTCACAATACCCGAACGTCATCAATGAGCTGATCAAACTTACCCTACCGAATGGTGGAAAGTTAGAAGGTACCTCTTTCAGCTTGCCTAATGAATTTGAAAAGCAATTTGAACAGGGACTTACTGCGCTCATTGATCAATCTTTGAAAAAGACATCAGTTGTCGCAAATCGATCGCCAGTCGTCTTTTCTCTGAATGATGATAAATACGTGACCAACTCACTTAAAGCAATCTTTGACGGCGTCACGACTTTTCATGTCTTCAACGATAATAGCAGTTTCTATGGTGCAACAGGTTACACGCGCGGAATGCGTATGTTGAATATGTCAAACCGTGCGTTCCCAATTGTCATGCCACGCACCGACATTAACCGACAAATTGCTTTTGATGAAGCCCAAGCCTGGACACGAGAAGGTAAGCCATACATCGCAAACTGGCCTGACATTGAAATGCCAGCCATCCCTAAAGTTTCAAAAGACAACGCCACCTTCGGCTTTCCATTTGTTACAGCTGGAGAGATCGGCTTAGGCAAAGTGGTGTTTATGGGCAACAGCTTGTACCCAAGTATCCTGTCTTGTCCAAACAACTACTGGGCGAACGACGCACTGCGTATTGACAGTACCGCTTACTCTTGTACAACCACTGTTGATTTATCCGATGACCCAAGAAACGATCATGGCAGCATGAAACGCTTCTTCAGTAATCTGTTCCAATGGCTCGCACCTGAGTTAAACAATGGTGGCATTCGTGTTGCCACCAATATCGACCTAGCTGCGGCAGCAAGAAGTAATGTGTCTCATGGCACTCAATATGACTTCTTTATTAGCCCAGAATACGGGTTTTACGCAGTCGATAAAATCAGTAAAGGTGGCTTTGAGGCGCTTTCTATCACAGAAACACCATTGCTTATTCTTCAAGGTTATCAACCGAAAGTTCTCGGTGATGGCATGACTCATCGCTACATCGCGGATTTAGATCAAGCAAACCTAACTCAGGAAGATATCACCGCCCTCATCCACTTTATCAATGATGGTGGCAGCGTGATATTTATGGATGCCATCGACGAAAAGCTAAACCCTGAACCTTTAGGACGTCTAGCCGATGCAGCTGGTATGTCTATTGGTGGCAGTAATGTGACGCCAACTAACCAAGCTTTCTGTGGTTCATCATACTACTGCCAAAGCATGTATCCGAACCTTCATGTACGTAGCCGCTATGACATGGTCGTACTAGAGCGATTCCCTGATGTCAATGGCAAACGCCCTTACCAAGTCAATGATGACGGCTCGATAACTTGGGCTCCGCCAATCGATATGCCAAGCCTTGAAATTCCTCAATATCAAGTAGAGAAACTTGATAGCAATGGAAAACCAATGCTAGACGAATCTGGGCAACCAATCATGGCAACAAAGCATGCTCGTATTTTTGTACAAAATGAGCAAGAAACAGCAGCAGCGATTGCTGAACTGCAAAATGCGTTTCCAGGTACATCAATCTGTAGTCATGATTACGAATACGAAATCGACTGTATCGAAATTCGCAAAGGTGATGGTGTCATTGTACGTGGAAACTATTGGCGAAAAGACTTCGATCGTTACCAAATAAGCCCAGATGTAGTGGATAGCATGGTGAAAGCTGCGAACTTAGGCACCAATATCCAAGCGTTGATGGATCATGAACTTTACTACCGTACTAAAGGCGACAAAGGTATTCGTTTATCTACCACAGAGCTAAACCAAACCTATGACAACCTATCAGTATGGTTATGGAACAACAATGATTATGCTTACGATCAGGACGTTCAAGATGAGCTCGGTTTTGAAACTCTAGTCAACTACCTGAATTGCTACACAAACAATAAACATGGCAACGGTGGGGCTTGTCCTGACTCATTAAAGGCTCAACTGATTGAGCACAAGATGGTTCACGGTGAAGGTGAACTATTAGGGCAAATGAACCCTAGCTACCCATTGAACTATACTGAAAAGCCTTTGACTCGCATTATGCTCGGGCGCTCATTCTGGGACTACGACATTAAAGTGGATACATCAGCGTACCCTGGTCAAAGTACAGGAGAGGCAACCAATGTTTCAATTCAGATTGCAACCGCGGGCTCCCCTGTAACCTTCTCAGCAGGAAACAATCAATCAACTGGACTTTGGGCACCACAGTTACAAAAAGTCACTGTGACAGGCGGCGTACAAGCTAACATCACCGTAATGATGGCCGATGATTTAACAGGTAAGCCTCAACATGAGACTCGTCTAAATCGTCCACCTAGAATGCAAATGAACTTTGCCCACGATGGGGTATTAACCAAGTTCACCGTTCCTTACGGGGGGCTTATCACGGTTAAACCAATAAGCTCTGCTTCTGCAGATAATGCAATAGCGACATTCACTTTCGATGGCGTACAAAAAGCGGCATGGTGGAAAGAAGGGAAATGGGTGCACTCGATTGAAGAGAGTACCGCCCCAATCGCAGAAGTGGACACGGGGAGCTTCATTTATACAACGGCCGTTAAGAACTTGACCAACGCGGATCTTGTAAAGTTCAGTGAAGAAATGAATCAGTTTGCTGAAGCTGCAAGTGATTTCTATGGTCGAGATGAAGTAACAACTGAGGGCAAGCATCGACGTTTTACCTACGAAGATCTCGCTGAATTCCGCCACCGATTCGTCAATGACGTACAGATCTCGATTGGTGCTGCACATTCAGGTTATCCAGTTATGAACAGTGGCTTTAACGCCCAAAATGAGAACATACCATTACAACCTCTGGCTAGTTGGTTACTGTGGCATGAGGTAGGTCACAACTTAGCCTCAGCGCCATTTATAGCTGCTGGTAGCACTGAAGTAACTAACAATTTGCTTGCCCTATACATGCAAGAGCAAGTCAATGGCAAAATGGTTCGTATCGAAGCTGACATACAAAAAGCCCCATACTGGTTGGAGCAAAACAGCGGTCATGCATGGAGCCATGGCGATGCGGGTTTACGTTTGGTTATGTTCGGACAGCTAAAAATCTGGGCTCAAGATAACTTCATCATCGACAATTGGTATTCATCAGGAACTGAAAAGCCAAGCATCTACAATCATGACCAAGGATGGAACATGTTTAAGTTTATGCACCGCAAATCCCGTGGCGATTCACAAGGTGATGAAGGTATGAACTACTGTAGTGCACAAGCCACTGGCCTTAGCGGTGGTGACTTGATGATGCTTTGTAGCTCTTACGTTGCTAACCACGACTTGAGCGATTTCTTTACTCTCTGGAATGTTGGTGAAACATCAAGTACCAGTCCTGAAGGAATCAAAACATACTCAGGTGGAATCAGTAGCAAAGCCCTAACAATGTTAGCTGGCCTTAAACTACCGAAACCAGAAACCCCACCTCAAGCGATCAGTCACCTTCCTGATGCTGTAGTACATTGATCCAATAGTTTTGGCCTCGAAAGAGGCCATTACTTCTCCCGACCTCTTTTCCATTTATCGATACCACAAATTTTTTTAATTTCATGGTGTTAGTACATTTTTCTATCATTTCATTCCTTTATGTAGATCGCGAGTAATCTACAACCCCAGCCAACTATGGACTCTGATGAAACAAACTATTTTGCTGCTATCGCTGTTATTAGCAGGCTGCTCACTTGGCCCAGAAGGGTCTCACCAACAGCAACCAACACAACCGTGTGATTGCAGCGCTTATGAACCGCCTATTTCTCCGCCAACCTCAAATGACAGTGATATCGCTAAGCTATTAGCACATATCAAAAAGCTCGCTCAAGATCGTTGGGGGGAAGATGAATTTGTTGAGGCCGGTAAGCATCGCTATGTGAAATACCTTGATGGTTATAGCACTCGCGCTCACATCGATTTTGAGGCGGGTAAGATTTATGTTTCAACGATTTCTCAATATCAACCAACCGAAAAGTTACAGAAAGCCATTGTACAAACGTTACTGATGCCTGCAGACCCTGCACATGCTGAGCTCTTTAGTGATAAAGAGGCAGTGCTGCGTGGGAAGCCTTTCTTACTTGGGCAGGTTTTGGATCATGATGGCAAACCAATTGAATGGGAATGGCGAGCAAATCGCTACGCGGATTATTTGATCGACAACAGGTTGCAAAAAAAAACCATCAAGCGTGGTAGTGCTTACTATGTTGAAATTACCATGGTAAAGGACCACTTAGAGCAGCGTGAGTACCAATACGCAGGCCTGGTTCAAGATGCAGCGAAACGATATGGGTTATCTGAAGATCTAATTTTCGCCGTGATCAAGACGGAAAGTAGCTTTAATCCTTACGCAGTTTCTCATGCCGGAGCTTACGGTTTGATGCAAGTTATTCCTAAAACCGCTGGTGCTGACGTATTTAACTTGGTGAAAAACAAACCCGGAATTCCGACCAAAGAGTATTTATTCGATCCAGCAAACAATATCGATACCGGTGCGGCATATTTCTATATATTGAAAAACCGCTACTTGCGAGATGTAAAGCACCCAACTTCCAAGCACTTCAGTATGATTTCCGCGTACAACGGTGGCACTGGTGGCGTTCTTTCGACGTTTGATAGTGACCGAAAGCGCGCGATGAACGAACTCAATAGTCTAAATCCAACTCAAGTTTATCAGGCTCTAACGACTCAACACCCAAAAGGGGAAGCAAGACGTTACTTACAAAAAGTTCTGTATTTCCAAAAAGACTTTAGTGAAGGGAACATATAAATACTAGGGGTTGTTGACCTTTCGAGTTGGCTTTTGCAGCGAAAGATAAACAGCCCCTAGGGCTTGGCAATAATCCAAGCCCTTTTTCATGGAGAAGAGTCAAGACTTCCTGAAACTAGCCAGGGTGCCCATCCGCTCGTGGAGTAAGCAACATAATGCCAAAACGCCATACAAACATACCAAAGGCAAGGATCCACAATGCGGCACTCACATCGATCCAAATGAGCATATTTGAAGGGTCAAAAATAACGCCCAAACTTCTCGTTAACGCGGCTCCAATAATCGCAATAAACGCGATACTCATATTCGGACCTTTGTAAATCATGCGCCCTGTGTGCCCCATAGTGACGCGAGCAATCATCGCTAAGATCAATCCACCCAGTGCACCAATCGCAAACAAGTGAATCAAATTGTGACTGGCAAATGCGTTGTCCCAACCACCCCGCAAGATAAGACTTAAAGGCAGACACAAATATGCCGTATGTAAAGACCACACAAGTGGCTCACTTAGGGTTAACCAAGGCTTCCAACGTAGGAATCGAACCAATTGCGCGACTCCGGCAAACAGCATCAGTGGCTTACCAAGTTCAGCAAAAGTTACCGGGAAGAAGCTCAACACAAACAACATGACCAAAGGTAGGTTTGCTAGCCAATCTAACCACATGAGTGGCTGAGCTTTTTCGAAGTTAAAACGACGAGCAGTGAAGAAAGGAATCACTCTCCCCCCCATCACCGATAGTAATAACGTAAACCACCAAAGCATCGCCTGCCATACCGCCGATGAAGTGAATGGAGGCATGCCCTTCACCGTGGCATAACTGGCAAAATTAGCAAAGATTGCGAGTAAGAATAGCGGGACAAAAAATAGGTTTCGCCAACCTTTAGCACGGTATACACGAATGCCTACTTCATATGCTACAAACAACAAAAATAGTGCTTCAATACTGCTGGTTAACCAAAGTGGTGCTGGTGTCCATAGTAATATTCTTGGTGCCAACCATAAGGCAAACAAAGCCAATAACGTGTAATGCTTGGTGCCATTGATGCCAGTCCAGTTTTGCACAGCAGTCAGCACAAAACCCACCACGATGGCCATCGAGAAACCAAACAACATTTCATGTACATGCCACCACAACGCAGGAACACTCAGTGCGCTTGGCTGTCCGGTCTGAAACATCCATACCCATATCGCAATCGCGATAATGGCGTAGATAGAGCCAAACAGGAAAAAGGGTCTAAACCCGAGTCGCAGCCATGCGGGGATTTTTTCTTCCACTTTTTTATCGGTGATATTCAGCATTGTGATGCCCTCAAGTACCTTTAGGTACTGTCCAAAAATTCAACACCAGCGATCTTACCACAAACATGCATAAAAAATACATGTTATAATTTTAAACTATCCTTTCTAGGTAAAAGCGATGCTCCCTGCGTTGCTTGGAGAGTACTGTTTAGGTATAACAGGTAGAGATGATTTCGTCGAAGTAAGGGAAGCAATCGAGATGTATATATTTGGCTATGGCAGCTTAATTAATTCAGCCTCACGTAAGTTAACGGGGCAAACTGGAGAAGCCATCCCGGTAGTTGCTCATGGACTAGTGCGTTATTGGGGGAAAGTCGATGACAGCTATATCCTGTCCCCCCTAGTTGTGAATGAAGGTGAAGGCCAAGTAAACGGCGTATTACTTGAAGTTGATGACCAAGCACTGGCTGAGTTTGACCGTCGCGAGCGTGGTTATCACCGTATTCAAATTCGCCCTGAGCAAATCGAAGCTGAAGTCTCGTTTAACCCAGAGCACAGCATTTGGGTCTACGTCAAAAATGATCCTCTACCGCCCTGTTCACTCAGCCCAATCATGCAAAGCTATGTCGATACTGTTTTAGCTGGTTGCTTGGAAGTCTCTCACGCCTTTGCTGAACACTTTGTCGACCATACTATTGGTTGGCAGCATGCAAAAGAAAATGATCGCCACCAGCCTAAATATGGCAACCTTGCTGGAGTGCAGGTCCATCATTATGAAGTGATCGATAACCTAATTAAAAAGGGAGCCTAGCCGCTCCCTTTTGTTACAGTTTTTTAGCTGATACCAAGTTAGAACCTGTAATCTAGACCTACATAGAAACTGTCGAAATCGAAATCAATATCACCACCATCACCTTCTATTTCAATCGATACAGAAGAGGCTCGATAACCACCTGAAATCATCAATCCAGACATGAACTCGTATCCTGCTTCTACACCATAGTTAAAGCCGACATTGCTTCCGTCATCAGCAACCCCGTCAAGAGTAAGGTCAACCCCTAACACTCCAATTCCGGCAATCGCGCCAGCATAAAAACCTGTTCCTGGAAGGTAGTATTTCGGCTTAACATTTACGTTAATCCCATAGGCATCGATTTCGGTCTTAACTTCTTTCGTCGTAAACCCATCCGAAATAGTGGCGATACCATCAAACGAACCGAAATTCATGTATTCGGCCTCTAAGGCAAAACTCAGCTGCTGAGTTAAAGCTCGTTCAACACCAAAACTTACGCCAAATCCCGTGCTGGAGGATAGGCCACTAACTGTTGATTTAGGGATATCAAGATCAGTATTGTGCACCTCAACTCCAACATATCTACCTATGTTTGTGTTGGCTTGAACAGAGCATGACAAAACAACTAATCCCACGGCCAATGACAAAGAAGACGCTGCGAATTTCATTATAATTTCCTTAAACATCATGATTTTAAATAATATCAGCCAAGGAAATATAACTTATGTTGCATATCATTTAAGCTTAATAGCTATAAAATGAGACGTCATGCATAAATATTTATAATATTAGCTATCTGTTTGTTAATGCTAAACAATTCTTACCCCGGCAGGCATTACGCGTTCCGGTGTCAGTAATACGCTTTCCGACTCATCGTCAGTTTCAGCGCACAGCAACATACACTCAGAGGTTTCACCACGCATCTTAGCTTTTGCTAGATTACACAGCACTACCACTTGTTTACCCATTAACTCTTCTTCTGTGTAGTACGGTACAAGGCTCGTTACCGTTTGCAGGGTTTTCTCACCGACATCGATCTGCACAATGTACAGCTTGTCTGCATTCTTGTGGCGCGCCACCTCGATGATTTTTCCGGTGCGAATTTCTAACTTTGCAAAGTCTGAGTAAGCGATCGTTTCCATTTATTAAAACTCCAGTAAAACTTTACTAAAAAGATAACGTTTACACTATCAGTAAGATTAATAATTACAAGAGGTAAAGATCGCACTTTAGAAAGTAACCAACTGTTAAAATTGCACTTATTACACAATGGGTGTTTAATACTCCAATTAACGTTTTTTAGCCCACGAAAGGTTCCTCATGGCAACAATCAAGGATGTCGCGAAAGAAGCCGGCGTATCGGTCGCGACCGTCTCTCGCGTGATCAATAAATCACCGAAAGCAAGCCAATCTTCTATCGATGCAGTGACGCAAGCGATGAGTAAGCTTGGCTATCGCCCTAACGCGGCAGCACGTGCACTCGTCAGCCAAAGTACCAATACGATGGGCGTGCTGGTAAGCGATGTCTCTGACCCATTCTTCGGCACCATGGTCAAATCGGTTGATAACGTGGCAAGAGAAAATGGGAAGCACATTCTGATTGGCAATGGCTACCACAACCCAGAAGACGAACGCCAAGCGCTAGAGTTGCTGATTAATAGCCGCTGTGAGGCGATTGTGATCCACTCTAAAGGCTTATCAGATGAAGAATTGATTGGCTACGCCAAAGAAGTTAAAGGCATGGTGTTGATCAACCGCCATATCCCAGAGTTGGCAGAGCGTTGTATCTCTCTTGATAACCGCAAGGGGGCATACTTAGCGACGGAATATTTGATTCGTCATGGTCACACCAAGATTGCTTGTATCGCCTCATCCCATGACATCGAAGATACCGACGAGCGTTTACAAGGTTACCAAGCAGCACTGAAAGATCACGATATTGAGCTATCAAAAAGCTATGTCGAATATGGCGAGCCAAACAGTGACGGCGGCGAAACAGCCATGACCAATCTGCTGACCAAATCACTGGCAATCACTGGCGTGGTGGCTTACAACGACTACATGGCAGCAGGCGCACTGGCGGCATTAGACCAAAACGGCATCGACGTACCAGAAAAAGTGTCTATGGTTGGCTTCGACGATGGCTTAATTGCTCGCTTCGTCAACCCAAGTTTGACCACGATTCGTTACCCAATCGAAATGATGGCAGAGCGTGCTGCGCGTTTGGCGTTAGCGTTATCGCGTGATGAACAAGTGGAAGATGACACCATCATCTTTAGCCCGACTTTAGTGCGCCGTAATTCGGTGGATCGTCTTTAAGATATCGCGCTAGTCAGTGCCAAGACAGATTACAAAGAAAAAGCTCTGCCACCGATGTGACAGAGCTTTTTCTTTTTGGGTGTTTGTAGAGAACGTTATTTTGCCAACTTTCGATAAGCTTTTGACCTACTGTGAGCAAAAAGCCTACGGTAACCCAAAAGCTCGAAAATGCTCAGTCTACCTAGAAAGCAAACTGATAAGTGGTGCAGAAGCGGTACTCTTGTTCAGGCTCAAGAATACAGCTTGGCTGTACCCACTCAGCATGGTTTGGCGAATCTGGTAAAAACTGGGTTTCTAACGCCAAGCCCGAGTAGTCTTGGTATTCCCCGCCACGTCGATTTGGTGCACCCGCTAACCAGTTGCCCGTATACAATTGCATCGCAGGTTTGTTGGTCACCACCGACAAGTGCACTTTTTCATCTGGAGAAACCACCAGCACAACGGGTTTTGAAACGTCGCGATGAGCATCAAATAGATAGCTGTGGTCATAACCTTTCGCTGCAATCTGCTGCTCATCTTGTAAGAAATGCTCCGATACTGACTTTTCATTTCTAAAATCAAAGCCTGTTCCTTTCACATCTTGCAATGTCCCCAAAGGAATACCGGCCTCGTTAGTTGGTAGATATTGATCTGCTGCGATGGTTAAACGGTGAGAACGGCAATCCAAATCAGCTTCCGCACCAAGCAAATTAAAGTAGGCATGGTTGGTCAAGTTGATCGGTGTCGCTTTATCTGTCTTAGCGAAGTACGCAATGCTCACTTGGTTATCATCAGTCAGCGTATAGGTCACTTGCACTTCTAGGTTGCCCGGAAAACCTTGGTCGCCATCTTCAGACAACAAAGAAAACGTCACTTGCTGTTCGGACTGAGACTCATTCTTCCAACGACGTTTATCAAAACCTTCTTCACCACCATGCAGAGAATTACCCGCTTGGTTAGTAGACACTTGAAATACTTCGCCATTCACTTCAAAAAGACCATTGGCGATGCGGTTTGCGTAGCGACCAACAGTGACACCCATGTAACCCTGTTGCTGCATGAAACTCCCCATCGTCCCCACTCCGAGAAGCACTTCACGCAACTCCCCATTCGCCAAAGGTAAACGACAACTCAGCCATGTCGCGCCAATATCCATAAAGGTGACGCTCATGCCTGTGTTATTTTTCAGTTCGACCACGTTGGCAGGCGCGCCATCAAAGGCGGCCTGCTGTGTCATCGTGATAGTTAATGGCTCAGTCATCTCTCGCTCCTACTGCGTCTTAAAGCACTTTGAACTTAAAGCAATTTTGCACTTAAAGTACTTCGACTAGACCAGCGCCGTTTTTCGCTTGGCACACGTAGATGGATTCTTTTAGACCCGTTGCTGCTTGGTACTTCGTTTCTACCGTTGCTTTCACTTCGTCAACCAATGCTGGCGGTACAATTGCAACGATACAACCCCCAAAGCCGCCGCCTGTCATGCGCACGCCGCCTTGCTCGCCAATCACTTCTTTCACCATCTCAACTAACGTATCGATTTCTTTGACGGTGATTTCGAAATCATCACGCATGGACGCATGAGACTCAGCCATCAGTTCCCCCATACGCTTCATGTCGTGTGCGCGAAGTGCTTGCGCCGCTTCTACCGTGCGATCGTTTTCTGTGATTACGTGACGAGCACGTTTTGCTACTAGCTCATCAAGTTCAGAGACTTTCTCGTTGAACTGTTCAATGGTCACATCACGCAGTGCTTTCACACCGAAAATGCGCGCCGCTTCTTCACACTGCTCACGACGTGTATTGTATTCGCTGTCTACCAAGCCACGTTTTTTGTTTGAGTTGATGATCACCACCGCCATGTCTTCAGGCATTGATACCGCTTCAGTTTCTAGGCTACGACAATCCAACAGCATAGCGTGGTTTTCACGACCTTCTGCCGAAATCATTTGGTCCATAATACCGCAGTTACAACCAACGAATTCGTTCTCTGCTTGCTGGCCGTTTAGCGCAATTTCCGCTTGGCTGATTTCAAGATTGAACAGCACTTTGAATGTTTGACCAATCACGACTTCCAACGCTGCCGACGAGCTTAAACCCGCACCTTGAGGCACGTTACCGCTAACAGAAATATCCGCACCAGAGAATTGGTAACCACGAGCAAGAAGACACTTCACCACACCGCGAATGTAGTTCGCCCACATTTTGTCTTGCTGGAATGTGATTTCTTGCGTGATGTCGAATTCATCAACGGCGTTGCCGTAATCCACAGAAACGACGCGTACTAGGTTGTCTTCACGCTTCGCTGCCGCCACAACGGTTTGGTAGTTGATCGCACATGGCAGTACGAAACCGTCGTTGTAGTCAGTGTGCTCACCAATCAGGTTTACACGACCAGGCGCTTGAATAATGTGGCTTGGTGCGTAACCCAGCACTTGTTCAAAAGAGGTTTTCACATTTTGGATTAGATCAGACATAGGGGCGTTCTCTTAAATTATAAATTTGGTATTGGGATAGCGCGTGAGCCTAACTTTCTATCCGTAAAGTCGCGCTATCCCGTTATTCGTTATCAGTCTACTTTGAGGCGTTATTGCTCTTTGTAGTGCACATCGCTTAGGTCACGCAGACGCTGCGCCGCTTGTTCTGCGGTTAGGTCGCGTTGGCTTTCTGCCAGCATTTCATAACCAACCATGAACTTACGAACCGTTGCACTACGTAGCAGTGGCGGATAGAACAACGCATGCAGTTGCCAATGGTCGATATCGGTACCTTCTTCAAAGAACGGCGCGTAATGCCAGCCCATTGAGTAAGGGAAAGAGCATTGGAATAGGTTGTCGTAACGGCTAGTTAGCTTTTTGATTGCAACCGCAAGGTCATCACGTTGCTCATCGGTTAGCTCACTCATTCGACGAATATGCGTTTTAGGAAGTAGCATGGTTTCGAATGGCCACGCCGCCCAGTAAGGAACAACAGCAACCCAATGTTCAGTCTCAACCACTGTGCGTGAACCATCTTTAAGCTCAGCTTGCACGTAATCCACCAGCAAGTTGCTGCCATGCTCTTGGTAGTAAGCTTTTAAGTTGTGTTCTTTACGTTCGATTTCGTTTGGCAAGAAGCTGTTTGCCCAGATTTGACCGTGTGGGTGAGGCTGAGAACACCCCATGGTCTCGCCCTTGTTCTCGAATGCTTGAACCCAAACGTAGTCTTTACCCAGCTCTTCGATTTGATCATTCCACGTGTCAATCACACCACGGATTTTGTCGACCGGTAGCTCAGGCAAAGTTTTGCTGTGATCAGGCGAGAAACAGATCACTCGGCTCAACCCGCGTACACCTTGCGTTTTGAACAATGGGTTATCTGACTCAGGTGCATCTGGAGAGTCCACCATCAGTGCTGCGAAGTCATTTTGGAACACATACGTACCTTGGTAATCTGGGTTTACATCACCAGAAATACGCTCGTTGGTTGGGCAAAGGAAACACTTCTCGTCGTAGCTTGGTAGCTCATCAATTGCAGGTTTCTCGTCAGCGCCACTCCAAGGGCGTTTTGCACGATGCGGTGACACCAAAATCCACTGACCCGTTAGTGGGTTGTAACGACGGTGTGGGTGATCCACTGGGTTAAATTCAACATTCGACATCTTACTTACTCCACTTTTTCGCTTTTGGTGTCAGAACCAAAATTCATCAATCTGCTTGCTAGAGATTCCCTACTCCGCTCGTCCCTCGCTCTAGGGAATGACAAAGCTCATAGCTCAACGTTGTCATTCCAGAATCGAGGCACGAGATGTCTGGAATCTCTAATTCTTTAGTAACCTTGCGGGTTGTTTGACTGCCACTTCCACGTATCTGCCGTCATTTCCGCAACACTGCGCGTCGCTTTCCAGCCAAGGTCTCGCTCCGCTTTATCTGTACTTGCCCAGCATTCTGCAATGTCACCCGGGCGACGAGGACAAAGCTCGTAAGGCACTGGATTACCGCAAGCCGTTGCGAACGCTTCTACCATCTCAAGCACACTAGAGCCTTTGCCCGTGCCTAGGTTGTAAATGTGCAAACCAGCTTTTTCACCTACCGATTTCAGCGCTGCGATATGGCCGTCTGCCAAATCCATCACGTGGATGTAATCACGCACGCCTGTGCCATCCGGCGTTGGGTAGTCATTGCCAAATACCGACAGTTTTTCGCGGCGGCCTACTGCCACTTGCGCGATAAACGGCATCAAGTTGTTCGGGATGCCCTGAGGGTCTTCACCCATAGTGCCCGATGGATGCGCACCAACTGGGTTGAAGTAGCGCAGCAAAGTCACGCTCCAGTCGTTTTCTGCGTTGAACAAATCGCTCAAGCACTCTTCCACCATGTACTTGCTGCGACCGTATGGGTTAGTGGTCGCCCCCGTTGGAGAGTCTTCCGTAATCGGCACAATGTCAGGATCGCCGTAAACCGTTGCCGATGAGCTAAATACAATGCTTTTCACGCCCGCTTTACGCATGCTGCGCGCCAACACCAATGAGCCATTTACATTGTTGTCGTAGTATTCCAATGGTTTCGCGACAGATTCGCCCACCGCTTTCAGGCCAGCAAAGTGAATCACAGCTTGAATGTCATGCTTGGCAAATACTGAGTCCAAAAAGGCTTCATCGCGAATGTCACCTTGGTAGAAAGCCGGCTGCTTACCGGTTAGCGCTTCAATGCGGCTTAACACTTCCACTTTGGCATTACACAAATTGTCGACAATGATTGGCTCCATACCTGCTTCAATCATCTGTACACATGTGTGACTGCCGATGTACCCCATACCGCCTGTGACAAGAATTTTCACTTTTGCTTCTCCACTTTTGCTGCTCGATGCTTGGAAATTGGTTGAGCCTGATCACCAAGCAAATTCGCTCACCTCTTAACTGGCTAAAAGTCTACCAATCAAAACCGATCCAGATCCGTGATCAAATTCAAACTAGTGTAAACGTTTCCACAAAATTACATCACGATTCAGAATCAGTAAAAATAAAGAAAATTGGGTTAGAGCAGAAAAATGGGAAAGATTTATGACACTTACATGTATAAACGTTTACACAATGTAAGAAAAACATGGTGATTCACGCAAACCAGAAAGATGATTTTCCGCAATCGATCCCTGACATTGCTCTTACAAAACGAGAGATAAAGCCCGCTACAGTAGCCCCGCCTCAAATGTAACCATTTGTAACAGGGCTTATTCCACAGTCTTTTCCCTCTCTTGGGGCAAACAGAAAACTGAAACCGCATCAAAAGAGCTATTCATGTTACGTAAGCGAAACGAATTTCGAGATCATACCCAGGAAGTGAGGTTGTTTAAGAACCGTGCCATCGTCGCCTTTATTGGCATGGTCATTTTATTAGGAGGGCTGGTCGCCAACCTATACAACTTGCAGGTTAATCACTTTAAAGACTACCAAACCCGCTCTAACGATAACCGAATCAAGATACTGCCTATTGCGCCTACTCGCGGCCTCATCTACGACCGAAATGGCGTATTGCTTGCGGAAAACCGCCCCATTTACAATCTTGATATGATCCCCGAACAAGCAGGCGATCCGGATGCACTTATTGAAAAGTTGCGTCGTTACATCGATATCACACAGGAACAAGTCAAATCTTTTAAAAAGCGCTATAAACATACTCGCCGCTTTCGCTCTGTTACGATCATGAATGAGCTTAATGAAAAACAAGTAGCGCGCTTTTCAGTCCACCAATTTGAGTTTGATGGCGTCTTTGTCTCCGCCGATCTCAAGCGCTTCTACCCTTATGGTGCAGAGTTAACGCATGTATTGGGCTACGTTTCTCATATCAATGATCGAGACTTACGCCGCCTTGATGAAGAAGGCAAATTACAGAACTACCAAGCAACACAAAACATCGGAAAGCTAGGCGTAGAACGTTACTACGAAGACACTCTACACGGCACCAAAGGCTACGAAGAAGTCGAGGTAAATAGCCGAGGCCGAGTGATCCGTACCATCCAATATGTGCCGCCTATTCCAGGCAAAGACATAGTGTTGAACCTAGATATTGAGTTGCAAGAGTATGTCTATAAAGAGCTAGACCATCGTCAAGGCAGCGCAGTCGTACTCGACCCAAGTGACAACAGCGTACTCGCTATGGCATCTAGCCCAAGCTACGATCCGAATCCATTTGTAAACGGTATTTCCAGCAAAGCCTACAGCGCTCTGTTGAACGATCCGGCTCACCCTTTGGTTAACCGCACTACATTGGGCGTTTACCCACCCGCTTCAACCGTAAAACCTTTTATGGCAGTGGCTGGGCTCGAAGAGCACGTAATCACACCAAATACCGTACGTAACGATCATGGCACTTGGCGCATTCCTGGCTCGAAACCTAACTCAAAAGCATGGCGAGATTGGAAGCGCTGGGGCCACGGGGATGTTGACGTCACCAAAGCCATTGAGGAATCGGTTGATTCGTTCTTCTATCAAACCGCTTTTGACCTTGGTATTGACCGAATTTCTGCATGGATGAACCAATTTGGTTTTGGTTTGCCTACGGGTATCGATATTTACGAAGAAAGTAGCGCCAACATGCCAACTCGAGAGTGGAAAATAGCACGCCACCGCACACCTTGGTATCAAGGTGATACCGTGCCTATCGGCATTGGGCAAGGTTATTGGACGGCAACACCAATGCAAATTGCAAAAGCGACTTCCTTCCTCATTAACCATGGAGAAATGAAAGCCCCGCATCTACTCAAAGCCGTGATTGAGCACGGTGAAAGTTTTGAAAACCAAGTCAAGGTCACGCCAAAAGACTTACCTCCTATCGAAGGTGTCCCTGATGAGTATTGGGATATTCCAATTAACGCGATGCGCTTAGTAAACAATGGAGCTCATGGCTCAGGTCGCCGCGCATTCAAAGGAGCGGAATACAGCAGTGGTGGTAAATCGGGGACAGCGCAGGTGTTTGGCCTGCGCAAAGACGAAGTCTACAACTCGAAAAAGCTCGCTAACCACCTGCTTGACCATGCGTTGTTCACTGCGTTTGCACCGTACGACCATCCGAAATACGTGGCGACTGTCGTCATTGAGCACGGTAACGGAGGTTCAAAAGTAGGTGCTCCGTTCATTCGTCATGTATTTGATCACCTACTGGTCGACCCAGATAAAACCAAAGGTAAAAAGTCTTAGGTTTAACCTTATCGCCTTGCCGCTTATGTTAAGTGGCAATAATAAACAATAAAGTCCGACCGGATTGTCCTAGCCGCTCGGGCTTTTGTTTGCTTAAAACTCCTCTTCTCGCGCTGATATCTTCATCTCACTCCTCGCACAGTTTTACTAAAAATTTGTGCATCTATAAGTAGCTGTTTACAATGGGGGGATTATTGCTTTTTCTCACTGGGACAGTGAGCTTTGCCTACGGGAAGTATACATGGCAACATTAAAAGATATCGCTACCGAAGCTGGCGTCTCACTCGCGACCGTATCGCGGGTGTTAAATGACGACCCAACCTTGAGCGTAAAAGAAGAAACCAAACACCGCATCTTAGAAATCGCAGAAAAGCTGGAATACCGCACCAGCAGTTCCAAAAAAGCCACCAAAGAAGCGAGACAAAAACACCACTTTTTAGCCTTGTATAACTACAAGCAAGAAGCCGAGGTGAACGACCCTTATTACTTGTCGATTCGTCACGGGATTGAAACCCAGTGTGACAAATTGGGCATTACGCTAACCAATTGCTACGACAGCATCATCGATGTAGAAACGCAAAAGATCACCGGTATCCTTCTGGTCGGTAAAACTGACAGCGCCGTGATTCGTAAATTGCCTAAACGTCTTGCTGACAGCATTTGCTACATCGACTTCTCTGACAGCGATAGCACATACGACTGTGTTGATATCGATCTTGGGCGAATCAGTAAACAAGTGGTCGACTTCTTTGTTGAACAAGGCTACGAACGGATTGGTTTTATTGGTGGTCAAGATGAACCAAGCACTGCAGACATTCGTGAAAATGCATTTGTAGAATACGGCAGCTTGAAAGGCGTGGTGTCAGAAGACGATATTTATCGCGGCGATTTTTCTAGCCTCTCGGGCTACGACTTAGCCAAAGCGATGTTAGCAAAAGGCGATTTTCCTAAAGCGCTCTTTATCGCTTCAGACTCGATTGCAATTGGTGTTTTACGCGCGATTCATGAATTCGGTTTGAACATTCCACAAGACATTGCCCTCATCAGCGTCAATGACATTCCAACCGCCCGATTTACCTTCCCACCACTCTCAACTGTGCGCATTCATTCTGAGATGATGGGTATTCAAGGGGTAAATTTATTAGTAGAAAAATACCGCGACGGTCGCGCACTGCCTCTACAAGTGCATGTACCGAGCAAATTAAAACTCCGCGGTACCACTCAATAATTCCCTTCACATTATCAAATTTATAAAGCACTGAATATTCAGTGCTTTTTTATTGTCCCTTCTTTAAATCTAGCTATTTTTTATCCACTTTACCTAAGAAATCGACTTGGGATGCCATTCCTTTATCCTGATCACATCTTGTTCAATGATCGCTCGATAAAACGTGACCAAGTTAAAGTTAAACGTTTTCACCAATTTATTTTAGTAAAATTTTTACTAATATCTTTTCCCAGATAATTCATCACTCTTTTTCAAATGACATCGGCTGCATTTCTTTTGGATAGCTTCAAGCATTGGACTCCTCCTTTGCCTGCTACCAAACTAAGCCGAGGGGAGAACAAACGTGAACAATTGGGAAAACTTCCTTCAACTGCATGAGAACCGTATGGCACCACGTGCTTACTTCTTCTCTTACGATTCAATTAAAAACGCACAAACATTCCAACGAGAACTTAGCAGCCGCTTCAAACTGCTAAGTGGTCAATGGACATTCAACTACTTCACCAATCCTCTCTTGGTGCCAGAAGAGTTTTACTCGCAAAAAATGGAAGAATGGGGACAAATTACCGTTCCAAACATGTGGCAAATGGAAGGTCATGGCGACCTTCAATACACAGATGAAGGCTTCCCATTCCCTATCGATGTGCCTTTTGTTCCGACAGATAACCCGACAGGCGCTTACCAACGCACTTTCACTCTGGGTGAAAAATGGAACGACAAACAAACCGTCATCAAATTTGATGGCGTTGAAACCTACTTCGAAGTTTACGTAAACGGTCATTACGTTGGCTTTAGCAAAGGCAGTCGCTTAACCGCAGAGTTCGACATCTCTTCTTACGTACAACAAGGTGAAAACTTACTGTCTGTACGTGTGATGCAGTGGGCAGATTCGACTTACATTGAAGACCAAGACATGTGGTGGACAGCGGGTATCTTCCGTGATGTTTACCTTGTCGGAAAAGAGCACGTTCACGTCCAAGATCTAACTGTTCGTACTGATTTCGCCGACGATTACCACAGTGCCACCCTAAGCTGTCAAGTTGAGCTAGAAAACCTGTCGGCTACGGTTGCGTCTGGTTACACGCTGGAATACACGCTACAAGACAAAGGCACTGTGGTTGCAAAAGGCCAATGTGATTCACTGACAATCCAAGACAACAGCCAAGCAAGCTTTGCCATTGATATGGTCAACCCTGTCCATTGGACAGCAGAGAATCCATATCTTTACCAACTGTTTATTACGCTAAAAGACGCACAAGGCAATATTGTCGAAGTGATTCCGCAACGTGTTGGCTTCCGCGACATTAAAGTGCGTGACGGTCTGTTCTACATCAACAACCAATACGTAATGCTGCACGGTGTAAACCGTCATGATAACGACCACCTAAAAGGTCGCGCTGTTGGCATGGATCGCATCGAGAAAGACCTGATCTTGATGAAACAACACAATATCAACTCAGTTCGCACCGCGCACTACCCTAACGACCCACGCTTCTACGAGCTGTGTGACATTTACGGCTTGTTCGTAATGGCAGAAACCGACGTAGAAACCCACGGCTTCGCTAACGTTGGCGATCTCTGCCGCATCACCAATGACCCAGCATGGGAAAGTGTGTTTGTCGATCGCGCAGAGCGTCATGTTCATGCTCAAAAGAACCATCCTTCCATCATCATGTGGTCACTGGGTAATGAGTCTGGTTACGGCTGCAATATCCGCGCGATGTACAGCGCAACTAAGGCGATTGATGACACTCGCTTAGTGCACTACGAAGAAGACCGCGATGCAGAAGTGGTTGACGTCATTTCAACCATGTACTCACGTGCTCAGCTCATGAACCACTTTGGTGAACACCCGCACGACAAACCTCGCATCATCTGCGAATACGCACACGCGATGGGTAACGGACCTGGCGGTCTGACGGAATACCAAAACGTGTTCTACAAACATGACCACATTCAAGGTCACTACGTTTGGGAATGGTGTGACCATGGCGTATTAGCGCGCGATGAAAATGGTCAAGAGTTCTACAAGTACGGCGGCGACTACGGCGATTATCCAAACAACTACAACTTCTGTATGGATGGTTTGATTTACCCAGATCAAACGCCGGGACCAGGCTTAAAAGAATACAAACAAGTTATCGCACCGGTGAAAATCCATGCGGTGGAAGGCACAAAAGATCGCTTTACCATAGAGAATAAATTGTGGTTTACCAACCTTGATGATTACACCATCACTGCAGATATCCGAGCGGAAGGTGAAACGCTGCGCAGCGTGCAGTTCAAGGTCGAAGAGCTTGTAGCGAACAGCGCACGTGAAATCACGATTAACCTGCCAGAACTGGACGAACGCGAAGCCTTTATTAACTTCACCGTGCGTAAAGACAGTCGAACTCTGTACAGCGAAGCAAACCACGACATCGCGATCTACCAGTTCCAGCTAAAAGAAAACACAGCACGTGAAGCCGAGTTTGTTAACCACAATGCGCAAGAGTTAGTGACGACAGAAAGCCGCTTGGAACACGTGATTGAAGGTCACAACTTCGCGCTGACCTTCTCTAAAGTCAACGGCAAGCTGACCTCTTGGCGCGTCAATGGTGAAGAGCTGATTCAGTCAGAGCCTAGACTGAACTTCTTCAAGCCAATGATTGATAACCACAAACAAGAATACGAAGGTTTGTGGCACCCAGCACACTTGCAAATCATGCAAGAGCACTTCCGCACGCTGCAAGTCGAAGTAACGGATGAATCGGTTTCAATTACGACCACCAGCATCATTGCACCACCGGTGTTCGATTTTGGCATGCGCTGTACCTACCGCTACCAAATCAACGCACAAGGTCACTTGAATGTGGAAATGAGCGGTGAACGCTACGGCGATTACCCACACGTAATCCCTGTGATTGGCTTGGATTTGGGCATCAACGGCAGCTTTGACCAAGTCAGTTACTACGGTCGTGGTCCTGAGGAAAACTACCAAGACAGTCGCCAAGCCAACTTGATTGATGTTTACCACAGCACGGTAGCTGACATGTTTGAGAACTACCCGTTCCCACAAAACAACGGCAACCGCCAACACGTTCGTTGGGCATCACTAACGAATCGTCACGGCACGGGGTTGTTGGTGAAACCACAACAAGAAATCAACTTCAGCGCGTGGTTCTACACCAACCAAAACCTGCACGAAGCGCAACACACCATTGAGCTAGAAAAGAGCGGCTACATCACGCTCAACCTTGACCATCAAGTGATGGGACTGGGCTCAAACTCGTGGGGAAGCGAAGTGCTCGACTCATACCGCGTGTACATGGATGAATTCCGCTATGGCTTAACGCTGATGCCGCTTCAAGTTGGCGATTGCAGTGCACAAGCCATGGCAAACCATGATTTCGACAATGCGTTCTTCACTCAATCCAATACTCAAACAGCAAACGAGGCGTAATCCATGATCGTGTTAGACAACTTAGACCAATTCAAAGTCGTGTACCGCAATGGGCGTAAATGGCAGCGCTGTGTCGAAGCAATTGAGAACACCGTAAACCTTAAAGATAGCGTGATGTATTCCATCGGAGACTCCTTGGTTTACATGATTCAAGACGGCACAAAACAAACTGAAATGTTTGAAGGCAACCGCCGCTACTTCGACGTGCATTACTACCTTGAAGGTCGCGAAACGGTGGAGTTCGCTGACAAGAGAAACCTACAACCTGAGCAAGCTTACCAAGATGAAACTGACCGCGAGTTCCTTTCCGGCCAAGGGGATACTCGTGAGCTTTGTGAGGGTCAGGTAGCGATTTTCGATAACACCAAAGCCTACCGCTTCCATGGTGATAACCGCGTTAGAAAGGTCGTGCTGAAAGTCACTATCGAAGATGGCTACTTCTTGAATAAATAACAAAAGCAAAGAACAAGAGAAGGGCTGCGCTCACAGCAATGCAAGCCCTTCCTCCCTACAATTCCAACGTGATTCATCGGAGATAGAAAATGTCTGAATCCAAACGTAATACGATAGGCAAATTTGGGTTGTTGTCCCTTACCTTTGCCGCGGTCTTTAGCTTCAACAACGTAATTAATAACAACATTGAGATCGGTCTTGCTTCAGCGCCAATGTTCTTCTTGGCAACCATTTTTTACTTTATTCCTTTCTGTTTGATCATCGCAGAGTTTGTATCGTTAAACAAAGACTCGGAAGCCGGTGTGTATGCATGGGTAAAAAGCTCACTTGGCGGACGTTGGGCGTTTATCTCTGCCTACACCTACTGGTTTGTTAACCTATTTTTCTTCACGTCATTGCTACCACGCGTTATTGCTTATGCGTCATACGCGTTCCTTGGCTATGAATACATTCTGACCCCACTCACCACAACAGCACTGAGTATGATTCTGTTTGCGTTCGCAACTTATGTATCAACTAACGGCGCGAAGATGTTGGGTCCAATTACCTCAGTCACTTCTTCTTTGATGCTGCTACTGACTATGTCGTACATCCTGCTTGCTGGCGCTGCATTAGTCGGTGGAGTTCAACCTGCTGACCCAATCACAGTAGAAGCCATGGTGCCAGACTTTAGCTGGGCATTCCTAGGCATTACCACTTGGATCTTTATGGCTGCAGGCGGTGCTGAATCGGTGGCGGTTTACGTAAACGACGTGAAAGGCGGCTCAAAGTCTTTTGTTAAAGTGATCATCGTTGCAGGTATCTTCATCGGCGTACTTTACTGTGTCGCTTCAGTGCTGATTAACGTATTCGTACCTAGCGAAACACTTAAATACACGGGTGGTTCTGTACAAGTATTTGAAGGTTTAGCGGCGCACTTCAGCTTGCCTGAAATATTGATGAACCGATTTGTAGGCTTAGTGTCGTTTACCGCGATGTTCGGCTCTCTGCTAATGTGGACTGCGACACCAGTGAAAATCTTCTTCTCTGAAATTCCAGAAGGTATCTTTGGTAAGAAAACCGTAGAGCTAAATGAAAACGGCGTGCCTGCTCGTGCTGCTTGGTACCAATTCCTTATCGTTATTCCACTTATGATCATCCCGACTTTGGGCTCGAACACAGCGCAAGATCTGATGAACACGGTCATCAACATGACGGCTGCGGCTTCAATGTTGCCCCCACTGTTTATCATGTTGGCTTACCTAAACCTACGTCTAAAACTGGACCATCTAGAGCGTGATTTCAAAATGGGCTCTCGTATGACAGGTATCACTGCGGTTTCTGTGCTTATCGTTATCTTTACTGTGGGCTTCCTAGCGTCAACCTTCCCAACTGGCGCAGACATCATGACGATTATTTTCTACAACGTTGGTGGCATTGTGATTTTCCTTGGTTTTGCTTGGTGGAAGTACAGCCAATACGAAAAATCACTCGACCAGGAAGAGCGCGCCAAAGAAGCAGCGCCAGCAACTCAAGCAATGTAAGCCTTACATATAACGCTTGATAGCACCTGACCACATTCGTCAGACCAAGGGCACCCATCGGTGCCCTTTTTTATACCCAAGTAACCTCGAGATGCTAGGTTCAGCGAGAGTGCGTTGAAGTAACGATATCTGCCACCAGCTGACGTAGCCACGTCCCTTTGTCTTCATTGTTACGACTGGTGTGCCACAGCATAGCAATATCAAAATCGGCAACCGCAATCGGCGGCTGCACTGACACTAAGCCATCTGAAAACCCTTCTGCTGATGCCATTTTTTCCGGCACAATGGCAATCAAATTACGTTGTTTAAGCAGATTACGGATCGTCAAGAAGTTACGTGAAGCTACTGTTACCTTGCGGCTTAAACCATGTTCCGCGAGTTTTTTGTCTACCTGGGTACTTAAACTGCCATCCGGGCTCACCAAGGCTTGTTCAATATTGGCAAATGCTTCAATCGATAATTCAGTCTCACCGTTTAAAACCTGCTTATCGCATAGGCACACATGCTTTTCAGTGTAGAGATATTGGCTATCAAAGTTGTCATCGAGTACGGGCATGCTACCAAGAATGACATCGAGCTTGTCGTGTTCAGTAATGGCGACATAGTTGCTACGGTTAACATTGATAAAGCTGATTTGCGCTTCTGGCGCGCGCTTGCGGATTACATCATAAAGCAGAGGTGCGAAGATGAACTCAGCGTAATCGGTAAGACCAATGCGACACACGCCAGTGTAGTTTTCTGGCTGAAACTCGGACTTAGTCAGCAAGTCTTTGGCAATGGTATCCAATAAATGATGCACTGTTGGCGCGATATGATGCGCGTGCTCAGTCGGATCCATTTTATGCCCTTTGCGTTCAAACAAAGGGTCATCAAACAGCGCACGTAAACGCGACAAGCTATGGCTCATAGCGGACTGGCTGACAAAACTCTTCTCGGCAGCCAAACTCACACTGCGATAGCGATACAGATAAGAGAAGGTCACCAACAGATTCAAATCGATGTTACGCCACTGAATATCATCTTTCACAAATTACCCAATCCCATTTCATTCATAGATGAAATTAAAACTATTAATTTGAGTCATCTTAGTACATTTCATACAGTAACTGGAGTGTTATTGGAGATTTAACAGGCTCAATATGTTTACCATTTTTAAAACCTTTTTTTGGCTCGGTTGGATCAGTTTCGGTGGTCCTGCAGCACACATCGGTTACTTCCGCCAAACATTCGTAGAAAAACTCAAGTGGATTGATGATAGCGAATACGCACAAATCGTGGCATTGAGCCAATTTTTACCGGGACCGGGGTCAAGCCAAGTTGGCTTTGCATTGGGTTACAAACGCGGAGGTCTGGGCGGCGCTTGTATGGCGTTTCTTGGATTCACGCTGCCTTCGGTGATCATCATGTTGGCACTTGCAATGGTGAGCAGCCAAATCACGGATACAGCCCTGTTCCAAAACATCGTACACGGCTTGAAGTTACTGGCTGTTGTGGTGGTCGCTGATGCGACATGGGGAATGTACAAAAACTTCTGCCAAAGCAAACTAACAGCAGGATTGTGTGTGGCAACGGCAATAGCGTTATTGGTTGCACCTAGCATCATGACACAAATGTTGGTCTTAGTCGTGGCAGGTTTGATTGGTACCCAATATCTAAAGAAAGAATCGACCACACCAGCAGAGCCGTTCAAACCAACTATCGCTCCACTCGCTCTGTTTGCCGTACTTCTCCTTGGCTTGCCTTTGGTGGCTCACACGCTACCGATGCTGGGGTTATTTAGCGACTTCTTCCAAGCCGGCAGTTTAGTGTTTGGTGGTGGTCACGTGGTTCTTCCGTTGCTGCAAAACATCGTTGGCGATCAGCTCAGCCAAGATGCGTTCCTAACGGGCTACGCAGCAGCACAAGCTGTACCTGGACCGATGTTTACCTTCGCAACTTACATTGGCTATGAGCTATCGGATACACCAATTCTAGGGGCGCTAGTTGCAACACTGGGTGTCTTTCTTCCGGGCTTTTTGCTGTTACTTGGCGTGCTGAAAAACTGGCAAGCTCTAGCTGGCAAACCTGCGGTATCTGGCGCAATTAATGGCGTGAATGCCTCAGTAGTTGGTTTACTCTTAGCGGCACTTTACCAACCAGTATTCACTAGTGCTGTGATTGCTCCGATTGATATCGCGCTGATCATTGCAGGTTTCTACCTACATAAAAAGCTCAATCTATCTGTACTTTGGATGATCGTATTCTTTGTCGCAGCAGGCTGCGTGACTGGTATGATTTAAAACTCAAACTAAAAAGCGCACCATCCGAATAGCTTGGTGCGCTAATTGAGGCTCAAAAAACAGTCCTCTTCTACACCGTATCCATTGCCACTTCTTGGGTTTTACTTTTTACACCGACTTTCCCAACCACAAATTGTGCCACTTTCCAAATCACCACAGTGACAACTAAAGCAACATAACCGTCTACCGCGTAATGCCAAGCAAGGTGTACGGAGGCGATCATAATGATGATTGCAAAACACCAAAGTAAGATTCCCGCCTTTTTGTTGATTTGATACGCCCCCAGAGCCAGCAAAACAGAAGAAGCGACATGCATACTAGGCATAGCCGATATTCCCGCACCTATGTCAGTGCTCCGAGAGGAGTATGACTGCCATAAATACTCTTGAAGCTGTGACGTTTCACCGCCGTATATTTGCAATAACCAAAAAGTATCAACTTGATTCGACAGTCGCTCCATTAAAGGTAAGTACATGGTCTTATCCGGATACAGTAAGTGCATAAAGCATGGCCCGGCTGAGCTCATTGCTACTGCTAAAATGCCCCCAATAAAAAACCAAGTCATAAAGAATGAAAGCAGGTAGGATTGTCGATTGTACTCATTTTTGCAATACCACATGAAGTACAAGAAGCTACCCCAAATCAACAAAAACCAAAGGTTGTAGGCGAAGTTAAAAAACATCGTCCAGTATGGACTAGAAAATAGCTCATGGGTTAATACCCAAGGCGATAAGCCTCCGTGAAGAAAAAGATCCCACTGATAGAACAGCTCATCGAATCTGAAAGCATGAATATCAGGGATGATCTGCTTAAGATAGGTATAGTTTGCTAAACAGATATTGAGCAACATCACCCTTGATATAAAGACAACAACTTTGCTCGCCGGAGATAGCATCCCTTTCAAGGTAATATAATAAGAATAGAATAATCGCTCTTCTTTCTTTATCAGCATTTTGAAGTAGAAAAAGAAACTCCAAGAAAAGAATAATGCTTTCAAACAGATAGACAATCGACCCAAGTAATCACTGAACTGATATTGATAAACAACTTGGTCTTGATAGATGCTATAAACCACATAAGTCACTATGCAAGTTAACAAAACAAAATAATAAAGGAGCTTATCTTTAATAAGCTCTTCAGCAACTTCATTCAAAGAACTGACTAAAGTACGCATAGCTACACTCCTTTAATAATTTCATTGGTTATTGTCAAAAAACAACCGTAGATGTATCCGTACCTTCACGAACCATAGCTAAAGCACGCTCTAAGTTTTTATTGGCCATTTCATAATAGGAAGGGTTCTTATTTATTGCTTGTTGAAGGTAAGGGATAGCTTCATCTGGCTTGCCTTGTAGAATCAAGAAATAGCCCACATTATTCAGCGCTTCGGGCTCACTCATGTGTTTATTAAATATACTCAATGCTTGACGTGGTTGGCCTTTCGCAAGTGATATTAGTCCTAAATTATTGATTGCGCGCTCATTTGATGGACTAACACTCAATGCAGCACTGGTGAAATGTGTCGCTCTGAAATAATCTTCAGTCATATAGTACGAGTAACCAAGACTAACGAGCGCGTTGACGTTTCGGTTATCAATTTCAACCGCTTTTCGAAGCAGCGCTTGGGCTGTTTCGTGATTTCCTCTTACATCAGCTAACACGCCAAGCCCTACATATGACTCACTTGGCGAAGATTCATCAAAACGCAAGCCTGCAACGGACTCTTTAGAGATCGTATCTTTGGTCAAATTAGGCTCTCCCCCTAAGCGGATTTGGTCAGCATTAATAGCTCGCAAGTAATAGCTTTGTCCGACCTCCTTCTTTCCTTGCTTGGTATTTAGTTTTCCTAATTCGGCCAGAGAGCCAATATGATCAGGATTTTCGGCCAGTGATGCTCTAAATGATCTATCGGCCAACTCATAGTTTTCTCTGACTAGATGGATTTTACCTACGGTATAAAGCGTCTTGTCTTTGTGTTGTGCATTGGGGAAAGCAAGCGAGCGGATGTACTCATAGAGAGCAAGGTCGATATTGTTATTGTTCAGTGCTGCATCACCGCGTTGAATGGCTTCCTCCTCGGTTGCCGGAGGTGCATCACTTGTTAAAGACTCTACGGGCTTTCCGGAATACAAGCTCTCATCAAAGTCAGAGTCATTTTGTTGAGAGGAGCACGCTGCAAGTAGTATTACAGCCCCAATTAAAACAGTTTTTCGAATATCCATATCCCCTATCCCTCTTTATAAAAAGGCTTCGGCAAGAATAATTAATGCCGGTCCGACTGCGACAATAAAGAAACAAGGCCAAATACACAGCACCATTGGAAACATCATTTTTACTGGTATCTTTGCGGCCATCTCTTCTAATGCTTGCTGACGCTTATCCCGATAATCTTCTGTATATTCACGTAAAGAGTCGACTATGCTGCCGCCAATACGTGATGCATGGCTGAGCATGCTTACAAGCCCCATGATTTCCTCTACACCCGTTCTTACCACGAGCTCTCTTAGAGCTTCTGGCATTGGTTTACCTGCTTGAATCTTCACACAAACAGTATCAAGCTCATCGGCCAATTCTGGGTGAGAGATGGCTAATTCGTTGGCTACTCGCCTTAATGCAGCGTTAAAACCTAATCCCGATTCGGTACACACCACCAATAAATCCAGCATATCAGCAATACCGGCACGGATATTTTCTTGGCGTTTCTTCACCATCTGTCTTAATGCGATATCTGGAGCAAAAAGCCCTATCGCAACGGCCAGAATCATGTAGGTATAGAGGCGCCCGATATTAGGGAAAACAATGTAAATAAACATGGCGACCAAAAGGCCGATGATAGTGGTAACGGATTTAATAGCGTAAAACAGTGATAACGCATTACGTTGATGAAATCCGGCATGCATCAGTTTGTCTTTGGTCGTTTCTCGCTCTTTTTCACTGCTTGGAGAGGTAAGAGGCGCTAAAGATTCCAAGGTATCCATCATTCTTGCATTTGCTTGTGAGCGCCCTTGTGGCTCTCCAGATAGCTCAGCCAATTTTCTTTTAATTGGAGAGTTCACTCCCATAAGCAAAGAGCCAATCGTCAGAACAACCAAAATCGTCGCGATCATGATGAATGCCATGATGAGTATCTCTTGATCGATATTAATTTGGGCCAGCCAATCTCTTAATTGTTGTTCATTCATAGCTACACCTTCATGCTGACGATTTTTCGGATCCAAAGGGTGCCAATAAACAGCGCAACCATCCCCATCCCAATCAATTTCACACCTGTTGGGGTACTGTGAAGGGGCTCGATATAATCAGGTTTTGAAATGGCAATAATGATGTACATTGCAAACGGAGCCAAAACCAAAATCCATGCGGACATTCGTGATTCTGCTGAAATGGTTTTGATCTTTCTGGTTAACTTAAAGCGAGCTCGAAGAATGCGAGAGAGCTTTTCAATATTCTCAATTAAGTTACCGCCCGTCTCTTTCTGCATCATCACCGCGCTGGCAAAAGCCAACATAGAAATCGTAGGCGTTCTTTCAGTTAGCTGCATAATGGCTAAACGCAAATCATAACCGTAATTGAGGAGATTGAAGGTTTGAAGAAACTCTGGCCCCAAAGGTGCTGGCATTTCACGGCCAACTTCCCCAAAAGCTTGGTTAATCGGTTGTCCCGCTTGCAATACACGCTTAATAATATCCAGAGCTTCAGGTAGTTGCTCTTCAAACTTCATCAAGCGCTGGTCGATTCGTTTTTGAACATATAAATATTCACAAACCCAAATAAGCAGCATAACGGCAATGCAAAGGTACCAAGCTTGACCAAAAAACAGGAACAACAACGCAACTGCCACTCCCCCAAGCAGTGATGCAAATAGAAACTTACTGAATCCAACATTAATGCCCGCTAGCTCAAGCTTTCTTTTAAGGTTGTCAAAGATACCAATTTGAACCAATTGCTGTTCTAACGGACTGAGATCTTTGAGCGCATTTGCTCTCAGCAAGTTAATGCTCTCTGCATCAACATTTTTCCGACTTTCTTTAATTCTTTTGAGCAGTTGCTTCTGCTTTACTTTTTTACCAGCCGAAGGAAGAATCAATGCTTGGCTAATAAATACAACCGACAAAAACAGTAAGAAGAGAAAAATAGGACCTTGGTTTTCCATACTCAACTCCTATAGCTTTTCCTCGGTGAACAGTTCAAATGGTACATCTAGACCACGTTTTATCAGTTGGTCATGGCAACTAGGCACAATACCTGTTGCTACATAATCACCGAGTACGTTACCTTCCTTGTCCACCCCAAGCCTTTGAAACTTAAAGATCTGCGACATAGTAATCACATCGCCTTCCATGCCATTGATTTCTTCAACGCTGACCATACGGCGTTTACCGTCCTCTTGGCGTTCCATTTGCACCACAACATGAATCGCTGAAGCAATTTGGGCACGCAAGTTTTTCGTCGAAACATTCCACCCCGCCATTGAGAACATATTTTCAACTCGTCCTAGTGCGTCTCGCGGGGTGTTGGCGTGAATAGTCGCGAGTGAACCATCGTGGCCAGTATTCATCGCTGATAACATATCAACCGCTTCTGCACCACGTACCTCACCTATAACGATTCGATCCGGGCGCATACGCAATGAGTTTTTCACTAACTCGCGCTGGTTGATTTCCCCTTTTCCTTCAATGTTTGCCGGGCGAGTCTCTAAACGAACGATATGAGGTTGTTGCAGTTGGAGCTCTGCCGAGTCTTCAATTGTGACAATTCTTTGATCTTTAGGAATAAAACCTGAAAGAATATTTAAGGTAGTGGTTTTGCCAGAACCCGTACCACCAGAAATAAGAATATTGAGCTCACCCACCACCGCAGCTTCAAGAAAACGAGCCATACCTTCGGATACAGAGTTTAGCTGGAGCAGATTCTCCATGGTTAAGCGATCGACTGCGAATCGACGAATCGATACCGAAGGACCATCAATAGCAAGCGGTGGGATGATTGCATTAAAACGAGAGCCATCTTTCAGGCGAGCATCAACCATAGGTGAAGACTCATCAATACGTCGCCCCACCTGACTAACAATTCTATCTATAATATTTCTTAGGTGACGTTCGTCGAGAAAAGTGTGTGGTGTTTTCTCCAACTTACCAAACCGCTCGACATACACATCATTATGACCATTCACCAAAATATCTGATATTGATGGGTCATCTAACAGTGGCTCTAAAGGCCCGAGACCAAACACCTCATCTTCTATTTGTTTGATGACACGACTACGTGCCTCAGAACTAAGCGCATGTGTCTTGTCGTCCGAGATCAGTTGAATTACCGCCTCTTTCAGCTCAGTTTTGGCTCTGTCTTCTTCCAAGTGAGAGAGTAAGCCGACATCCAACGTATCAAGCAATTGTTTATGGTAGTAATGTTTAACAGAAAGGTCTTGCTCTAGCTGCTTTTTCTGCTCTTCGATGGCTTTCAGTTTTGCTTCTAGTGGTGAAAGAGATTGATCACTCTCGGTTTCCTGCTCCTCTTGCTCTACAACCTCTTCCTCAAGCTTTACTTCCTCTTCTTGCACTAGTTCAGAAAAACTTGCCCCAACACTTTTTCGTTTAAAAAACATAGCCCCCTCCTTGGCTTATGAGAACAATTTCTTAAACCAGCTTTTTCCATCCTCTTTCGGGTTCTCTAATAAGTGCGATATCTCTGCTAAAGATGCTTTAATCGCACTATTTTTCTTCGATTGAACAATTGGGTTACCTAAATTGGCACACTCTAACGCTAATGAAAAATTATTAGGTACGATATGAATTGACCGTCCTTTAATCGTATCTTCGATATCTTTTACCGATATTTCGGCTTTTTTATCAAATCGATTCACTATAATCTCTATATTGTGGGCGCCAACACTATAATCTAACTCTAAAATTCTAGCGTAGTTGGAAGCATGTTTTATGGAGGTGACATTTTGTTGAACAACCAAAAATACATGAGTTGCCGGAGAAATAATTTGTTGGAATGTATGGTCAATACCATGTGACATATCAACAATGATGTGAGAGTAGAACTGTCTCAACAACGGTAATAACTTACTTATCCCAGCGGCGCATTTGTAGTTATCTTTGATATTTTCTTGATTAAAACAGAGATAATTAAGACCTGAAGAGTGTTTAAATATAAGTGTTTCCAATGATAACTCATCAAGATCAGATAATTGCTCGACTACATCATTAATGCTGTATTTAGGTTTGCAGTTTAAATAATCCGCAGCATCACTAAATTGCATATCCAAATCAACAAGTAAGACTTTACTCTGAACGTAGCTTGCTAATTCAATTGCAGAGTTCAAAGCCAATGTTGTTGCACCAGAGCCCCCTTTTGTATTAATAAATAGCGTCAAATCACCCATTTTTTTACTGAAAATTTTTTCTTCAGCGGTTGTTTTTAAAACTGGGTATATCTCCTCAAAATCAAACTTTTTAGAAAAGTAGTCTGATGCACCAAGCTTTAACGCCATTTTTAGTGAAGCTGTGTCATGCTCTTCACCAAATACGATAAGTGATGTATTGGACTGCTGTAAGTTACTGTCGTTAGAATAAACATGAGCAATTTTCTGTGCCCATCCATCCCCTGTTTCGACATAAACCAAATCCGGAGTTTGCTTACTCTTTACATTTTCTTGAACAAATAACTTTAACTCAATCCACTCAATATTGACGTTTAAGCACTCGGATAACTCAGCGACCATATGTGATTTAAATTCTGACGATGAATAAACGACCCAAACAATTAGATTGGTTTTCAAGGTTTTACTACGATCGCTTGCAATTTTAATTGGTTTCAACACATTGCTACTCCCTTAGCAGTTCGTAATAACATCGCTTCCCTCAGGTCTTAAAATACCAAGACTTTCTGCGGGAAGGATGGTTTCAAAATTTGGAGTCGTTCCTATAGCATTAATCAAAAACGACAATACGACAAACTGAAAACTATAATTAATTGCTCTAGCTTTAACGTATTTAATCTGAGTTAATGTTGCATCGAGAGTTGCTGAATCTGCCATTGGCGTACTCAAAAACCCAGATACATCTACAGTGTTACCACTTTGGTCTAAATAGGTAATTTCCAAATTATTTGCACTAAAGCCTGATGGGTAAATATTCGTTACGGCAGGCATTGATGGAATATCATCTCTATCGGCGACATAACAAACTGTCGCTAAACGCGCAGCTCTTCTGGTTACTTCATTCACCATTTGTGTCGAATAAAAATAAGCTGCGAATTCCAAAATAACGAAAATCACGATCAAAACACTGACAGCGATAATCGAAAACTCGACTTGAGTAACCCCTTTCTGTTTTGACAATAACGTACTCATGGCCCCGTCCTCATCTTAGTTGATGCTCCAATTGAAAACTGAAGAGATTCATTGGAAAACGGTAAACTCGAAAATAAAGGCGTGTAATTGTAAGTGGCAGAAAGGGTCACTTCTTTATTCGCAGCCGTTGGTTGCGTCACCACGATATCGTTGACACCTATTAAGTCGATGATAGGTGAACCTGTCGCCGTCGGGTTGCCATAAACCACGACATTTTTGATACTGGACTCCTCAGCTATGGCATCAAAGTCTAGCGTACCGTAGGTATCCACCACAGCATAACGGGCCCCGTTTTGCAGCGCTTTATTCACTTGGGTATATTGGATAAACGCTCGGCCAACATCCATCACTAGCACAGCTAGTATCAGCAAAACAGGTAAGGTAATAATAAACTCTATCGCTGCGAGACCTTGTTGAGTCGATACGTTATTTTTGAAGTATTTGTTCATCAGGACTCTCCACTCAATGGATCGTCATAAAGCTGAATGCGATACGGTCCTTTATCGGTCGGATCGTTTCCCGTTGAACCGTTATTGATCAAGCAATCATAAAGGAATTGACCGAAAACAGATGCTTGGCCCGAGTTCTCAACTCGCTGTAGCAAAAAGAAACAGCCAAAACCCAAGACATCAAAGTCTGTTTTACCAGTAGAGTCAGCGGTACAATCCACAATAGGAATACGTAAAATCCTACGTCCATGTTGTCCAGAACTAATATAGTCGTTACCAGAGCAAGAACCACCACCTTCACACCCTGAAAGCTCAGAAACATAGTCGGTATAATAGAGGTCACCACTGTAGGTGCCCCCTTCAACCATTAAGTTATTGGGCTCACGAACATACTTATCTGGTAATACCGTTCCATCATCTTTCATCGGCCCAGAGAAATCATTAAGACGAGTGTTTAGACCTTGTGCTACTGGCCCTATGCTATTACCTGGTTTGGTAGTCACCGTGGCACCAACAGCCGCGCAACCATTGTAAGCTCCAGCTAAAGCTTGTCGAACGAGTGCTGCACCACCTCCATCACCGCCACCCCCATTGCCATTACCACCACCGTTGCCATTGCCATTGCCGGTATCACCACCATCGCCATCTTCAACAGTGCCTTGGCTGAAATCTAGTAACTGAAAGTTACCGGGGCCCATATCGGTATTATCTTGGTCGCCAACTTTAAGCTCATGAATCAGCGACGGATCAGTGTCTGTATTTGGGTTATAGCCATCAGGGTTATAACCCCATACAGCATCAGCACCCGCATCAGGATCTCCACAAACCGCTATCGGTGTAATGTTACAGGTATAGGCAATAGCAGCACTGCGGCCCGCGACGGCGCTGGCTGAGACATTCTTGTTACCACTAAAGATGTAGCTCAAATACTGAGTTAATGGCATCTCTGTTACTGCCACACGAACGTAGATGTCTTTGTCAGCTGGCAGTGTAAAAGAAGCCGCATTGACCCAGCTTTGCCTATCAGCGGAGAAAGTAACCGCTGAGTTGCTACTAGTAAACGTCATTTCACTATTACCAGACGCTGCAGCAAAGCTATTTAGCATCGCTATCGCAGCCGTCTCGGCTTGAGTTACGTCCAAGGTATCATCTGCCACTACCGCCCCAGCTAAAGCAGCTGAATCTACCGCATTTTGTAATCGAGCCTTATTTAATATTTGATGGTTAATATCGATTGCAAATGCTGCCATCGCTAAGATGAACAGCATCAACATGCTCACTAACACCAGAACGATACCACTTTGTTTCGTTCTGGATGAGGCATTGCCTTTTGCTAGCATAGCCTACTCCTTTAAGCAGTATATTCTGCTTAGTCTTCGTCTTTGGCTATCCCATTATTGTTGTAAACCTCAAGACTCACTTGCGAACGCTCGCCACTACCCTCTGGCAAGTAGCCTAAGTTCTCTTGCCACGCGTTAGGGTTGAGTGTTTGTTCTGTTCGTAATTGGCTTACTGAGATTCCAAGCTCCGGTTCATTCGCACAGCCTAAAAGCCCCAGAGATGCTACGAAAATGAACAATAAAAATAGTTTTTTCATCCTGAGTCCCTCCTATAAACTGTGGCCAAATTTACCTTCGGAACCACCTTCCGAAACGTTGTAATCAATAACATTAAGATCAAGCTGATCATCGTTATTCAATTTGTATCTATCAAAATCAAGCTCTGCCCCTTTACCCAATAAATAGAACTCGACGTCATTTGGGCTTACAAAACCATCTGTCGGCAAGGTAACTCTTCTTCTATCGATTGGTTTAGCCAACCTTGGAGTGACTAAAATCACCAGTTCCGTTTCACCAGACGTGAATTCTTCACTTTTAAACAGTCGACCAAGTACTGGAATATCACTCGCACCAGGTATACCGCTATCGACATTACGTGCATTCTCACTTAACAAACCTGCAATCCCGATAGTTTGTCCATCGGCAAGTTCGAGAGTCGTACCAGCACTGCGCTTAGTGATTGGAGGAATAAAGAATGCAGCATTAACTTCACCTGGATTAAAAGTAAGCACCCCAGAGTTTGCAATCTCACTGACATTGACATTCATCTTCAAATTAATTTTCTTATCGCTAAGAATGTATGGCACAAAATCTAACGCTACACCGTACTCTTTGTAATCAATAGTGATGCCGTCATCATTCGGCACTGGAATAGGAAACTCACCACCTGCAATAAACTCTGCTTGAGTACCACTCAGCGCTGTCAAGCTTGGCTCCGCGAGCACCTTTGCGACCCCATTTTGCTTAGCGACATCCAATGCAAACGTAAAGAGCGTGTTACTATCGATAAATGATCCAAGAAAGCCGAACTCATTCACACCAGGGGCATTGAGGATAGGCTGTATGAGGCCATCAATACTTTGAATATCGCCCCCTACCGTTGTCGCTCCCCAAGTAAAATCGCCACTCTTTTGAAAGAAATGGAAATTAGAGTCAAAGCGACGAACAAGACTGCGTTGAACCTCCGCAACCGTCACTTCTAACGTTACTTGCTGCGCGCCACCGATAGATAACAGGTTAATAACTGGGCTTTCATGCACTTTATCGTCATCGTTACTGTCTTTCTCCTTATCGACTGCATCACCGACAGCAAAGGTTTCAGCCACTTTAATTGCGGTATCCATGTTTTGCTGATTACTTACCAAACCACGCAACACAATTTTTTCTTGTGCGCTATGTACTTCGATACTTTCATTAGGTAAGAATTGATATAGCTTCGCTTTAAGGCTGTTTAAATCATGAGTAACTTCTACGTTAAACGATTCGATGATTCGGCCTCTACTGTCCCAGACTGCTACATTTGTCGTACCAAGCTTTTTACCAATCAAAAACAGCTCATTGGATCTCAAAACCAAAAGATCTAATACTGCAGGATCCCCCAACGTTACTTTCTTCGCTTTTCCTGAGATCATTAGCTGAGTTGACTGATGATGCGGTACGGTAACGATTTTCCCAGACTGCGCTGCAACCGCGTGAACAGAAAAGCTGACAAGAAGTAACTGACAAAAAATAAGAATTGTTCTTTTCATAAGTCACCTAATTACTGACTCGGACATTCGATGCCTGAGTTCCCTTAATTACCGTCACGCTTGGTCGAGGAGTGTAACGTTTCTTCGCAATTGGCTTATCGACCTCGTGAGGGTTCCTTAGCGCTAATTGGATCTTCCCTTTACTATTTTCTGTCAGTAGTTTTTCCGCTTCTTTTGGTGTTACTTCTAGCGTCACAGCTCGAACAATAACTGGCTTGTTATCTTTGGTTTTTGCGGTTTGGTCTACTGCCAATACCTTGATATTTTTAAGAACAGTGGTGGTGTTAGCTCTTTTCCCTTTTCCTCCGCCGATGGTATTAAGAATGTCCACCTTATTGCCCGGCAACAAGAAACCTGCGACACCGATAACGTCATTTACCCGTATTGTTACCGCGCGTTTACTTTCAGGGATTAGTGCTGCAAGAGTTGCCCCCTCACCAGGTAAAGCTAAGCGCTCCGGCTGAACCATTTCTCCATCGTAAATGGTAGTCGCAACGATTCTTCCAACCGCTTGTTCTGGTACCTTCAGCGTGCTCTCTTTAATCCAATCCACTTCCATTAGTTTCGTGGTCAAATGGCGTTCTTCAACAACCGTACCTGGCTCTAACTCCATTGCTGCAATTAACACCGGATGACGCTCTACTTCTTCAAGTTCAACCGTTGGCTGACTTTGCCCATCTAACCATTGTTTCGCTATCATCACAGCTCCCAACCCAAACACGATTGAGAGTAGTAACAGCATCACGACCTGTATCCGACTCATAATTCCCTATCTCCCTATTCATCAACAGTAAAGTAGAGTTCCCACGCTCTTCGCAGAATGTCTGCGTGAACTTCACTGCCGCCCCCCTCAAACAATAAAATATCTCGACTAATACCTAGTAAATCCTTAGGTAAGCAAGGGTAAAAAGCCTTACCACTCTCACTATGCAGCCCCATTAATGTGTCGATAATTCCATCTTCTAACGACAACTGCTTAAGCTTGGCTGTTTCATTTAGCAATGCGACGTAATCGGAATGCTCCAATGGACGAAATTCCACCTTATACCCCAGTCTTCTTAAGAAGGCAGGATCCGCAATTGAGCTTGGGGGTAAGTTGGATGAAAATGCTAGCGTCAACATAAACGGCACGGTAATTTGCTGGCCATTGGGCAACGCAAGATGATCGAAGAAGTACTCCATTGGCACAATCCAACGGTTTAGAATGGCGTCCACGGGCATAGGTTGGCGACCTAAATCATCAATAACCAAAATGCCGTTATTTGCCATCATTTGTAACGGTGCAATCCAAATACGATTGTGTTCACTGTGGTTCACTTCCAGCATCTCCATAGTGAGCTCACCGCCCACTTGGATATTCGGTCGTTCACACAGCACCCATCTCTTGTCGTAATGTCGTTCTAGCTTTACGCTCAATCGCGCATGATTATCATCTAGCCTACGGTGATGGTGCTCCGAATAGACTTTGATGATATTACCGTCAGCGTAGACCGCGTAGGGAATAAATACCGAAGTGTTCATCGCATTCAATACACGAGCTGCAACGTAACTCTTACCTGTACCTGCATGCCCATAAAGCAGCAATGCCCTGCCAGAGTTGATAGCAGGCCCCAAAATTGGTATCAAACGCTCAGCGCCGTACACGTCTTGAAGTGCCCGCTCGACATCTTTTCGTTCAATTGGATATTTACGAATATCTTGCGCTTCTACGACCGTCCAATATTCTTCAAGTGAAACAGGAACAGGCCCAATATAGGCATCCTTACGGAACGCCAGTTCTGCTTCAGCCATCCCAAGTTCAGTAAGCCCATAACGAACATTAGAATAGGAGTGGTGCGTTTGATCCGAGACTGGCTGATACACTTCAACCCAACTGCGGCGTCTTAGTTGAGCCAGCGCGTTTTCAACTATATGAGAGACAACACACAAGCGGCTAGTCAACTCGACCAAATCGCATTTTGGGTAAGCAGATAGATGCTTCAGAACTAGGTTCTCTAGAACAGCTGGTGGCACCCCTAAAGCTTCTTCTGATGCCGGCACTTTTGGTGGTGTAATTTGTGGCACAAGTTTTTCCAAGCAAACAGAGCCCATGCGACCTCCCTATCACAAGCGACTTTATTACTTATCAGAAGAGCTAGATTTTCTTGTCTACTAATAAATGTAAGAGTAATAAGCTAAGCCAATAACAATGACAGGAGCGAATGGGATAACTAAATGAGACTCGTGCCTAAAGCCCGGTGTAGCTTTTCTTAGACAGTAGCCTCTAACTTGATGCGAAAATGATTTATCATTACTTGCAATATTCAGCGCAGCGTAAAACAGCCCCACAACGCCTCCTGCAAGAATAATCCATATCATCGCGTCCCCAATACGACTTAACCCCAACCACACACCTATAACTGCCAACAATTTGACGTCCCCACCAGCCATGACTTTTAACATGAACAAGCCAAAACAGATGAAGAATGTAACGACGCCCCCTTTGACGTGATCGTACCAATCTGTGCCAGGGGAGCTTGTAAGTGACGCAGCAACAACTAAAAGAAAAACAAGAACATATTTGTTAGGAATACGGTGTCTCTGAGCATCAGAGACACCTATTGCAAACAATATACTCCAGGCTGCAAATTCAATTAACATTGATATTTAATCACCGACGGTGTTGATATCACTAGCAACGCTTTGGAATTTACCCGCTAGCGTACTCCAGAAACCAATATTAAGCAGTGCAGCTACAATCAATGCAGCACCAAGAATGTATTCCAGTAGTGTTAGACCTTCTTCATCTTCAATAAAGTCATTGAATAATTTGCGTACAGATTCCATTTGTAGTCCCCTCATAATTCCCGTGTAAATGGCGCTGTTGCAAGGCAACCTACGCCATGGATTAACAGTAGGACAAACGAAAAATTGACGGTTAGGACTTTTTTGCTAACGATTAGGACTTTTTTGCCAATTAATATTTCTATTAACTCATAGCTATACGTTGAATATATGAATATTAAATCGATACACATATCACACTTGCACAACTGCTTAATAGTTCTAAACTTAATGCTGACATGATGGCTAATACTCAATAAAAGAAATCTAAAAACTAACGTGTAATTGGATCACTCAGGCTTTCAAAAACATTGTGACCGTCTCAATAATGAGAGGAAAGAACGTGAGAGAAACCATCACTATTTATTGGCTTGGTGAGCCATTCCATTCACTCCCTAAACCCTTTCGTGGTGATCTAGAATTAAGGTTTGAAGTTATAGACTGCGGCAAAGATATCGCCGTCATGAGTGAAAAGGGCATTGAGCACTATTTTGTTTATTTAACTCAACCGGATCATAATTTTCTCAAATCGATCAGTACTCTTTGCTCTAATCTTGATAAAAAAATCATTGTTCTATTTGATAAAAATGAAGAACTCGTACTTCCTCAAGATAATATTTGTTCCGAAATTTATCATTTAGCCTCAGGTAATTTTCCAGACTGGATAGAATCCGTTAGGTTAAAATATTTTCAAGGTTCAACATACAATAGAAATATCGATTTAAAATTAGAAATCAATCTCTTACATAATAATTCAAATTTAGATCGTGTGATTCAGTATGTGACTAAAAACGTTCATCGAGAAATAAAAGAGCAAGATGTCGCTGCACTATGCCATTATTCTGTAACGTATTTTTCTAAGTTATTTCATCGAAAAGTCGGAATTAGTTTTAGAGATTTTGTGACAACCAAACGAATCAGCCTTGCAAAGAAACTGCTCGTGGAAGATAGCTCAGCCAAAATTGCTTATGTTGCCTACCAATGTGGATACCGAGACGTGTCTTACTTTTCTCGGATCTTCAAGAAAAAAACGGGCTACTCTCCTGCCGCATATCGTCAAAAATTTTAACACTCCCCACAACGTTATTAAACGCACAGAAATGAGCAATGATACTCACTGATGTGGATTGAACATGCTAAAGTTAACAATGTTTTAACAACTATAAGTACAAGTAAAAGACATGGAGTCACTTAACATGAATCAGCCTAACCCTAAAGTCGCTACTGGCTGCGCTCTCCCGCCACCAAATGAAATGATTCTCAAATGGGCAAAGGAACGCCCAAACGAAGTCTATCTAAAGCAAATCATCAACAGACAGTTTGTTGAGTTCACTTATGCCGAAGTTGCTGAACAAGCGCTAAAACTTGTGTCTGCACTACGAAGTCTCGGAGTAAAGCCTGGGGACAAAGTGGCATTAGTCTCCAAAAACTGTGCCGAATGGTTTATCTGCGATCTTGCGATGATGCTTGGTGACTATGTTAGTGTGCCAATTTTCCCGACAGCTGGTGCGGATACTATCGAGTACTGTATTACCCACAGTGAAAGTAAAGCTTTGATCGGCGGTAAGTTAGACGATCCAGCCGCAACGCAGCAAGTCATTAATGCAATTCCAGATTTAATTAGTATTGCGCTACCTTATGACACTGCACCTAATTGCCAATATCAGTACAAGGAACTGATCGCCAATGTAATGCCAAGTGAAGAGCGCCCTCAACACACTGACGATAAGCTAATGTCGTTGGTTTATACTTCCGGTACCTCAGGGCTGCCGAAAGGTGCAATGCTCACTTACGGCGCGTTCAGTTGGTCTGTTCAACAGTTGATTAATCATATTGGCATTCAAGAAAACGACCGTTTGTTCTCTTATTTGCCACTTGCTCATATTACCGAGCGTGTATACATCTTCGGCTCCTCCATCATGGGTGGTGTTACCACCGCTTTCCCAGAGTCTCTCGATACCTTTATCGAAGATGTGAAAATGCATCGACCGACACTGTTTATTTCGGTACCTCGTTTATGGACCTTGTTCCAGCAACGCATTCAAGACAAACTTCCGCCGAAAAAGCTCAACATTCTGTTAAAGATCCCGTTTGTTAACTCACTTATCAAAAAGAAACTGGCAGATGGCCTTGGTTTAGATCAAGCACGTGTTCTTGGTTGTGGTTCTGCGCCCGTGTCACCAGCTTTGTTGGAGTGGTACCGCAGCATAGGCTTGAATATCACGGAAGCTTGGGGCATGACGGAGTCTTTCGCCTACAGCACACTAAACTACCCTTTCCGTGCCGATAAGATTGGCTCAGTGGGTAATGCCGGTCCAGGTATTGAACTTAAAATTGCTGACGATGATGAAATCATGGTTCGCGGTAAAGGCTTGTTCTCTGGCTACTACAAGAACGACATTGCTACGCAAGAGTCGTTTGACTCCGAAGGGTGGTTGCACACGGGGGATATTGGCTCAATCGATGCGGACGGTTACCTGACTATCCAAGGTCGTAAGAAGGACACCTTTAAAACTTCAAAAGGTAAATTCGTTGCGCCAGTTCCTATTGAGAAGAAACTGTTCGAATACAGCCGTGTCGAAATGATGTGTTTGATTGGCCTAGGCTTACCAGGACCTATCTTGTTGGTTGTGCCACACGACTTCCCGGACTTCGACAAAGAACGTTACGCACGAACGACTCGCAAAGTGATCGCTCGTATGAACGAAGAGCTGGAATCACACGAGCAAATCAAAGGGGTATTGATGATTCAAGACCCGTGGAGCATCGAAAATGGTATTCTGACTCCGACCTTGAAGATCAAGCGTCATGTCCTAGAGCAGAAATATCATGAAATTGGTCACAACTGGCCAAAAGGTGAAATGGTTGTGTGGGAAGAAGACCTGTAATCAATTCATCACCCTACACTGTCTTGTCAAACGCTCCCAGTTAGGGAGCGTTTTTATTTCTCAACCCAATCACTCACGCCAAAACGGTTTATTAATTTCCTTTCGCACTTCTCTTTCACTATAACCAATGTCATCCAAAAGATGTTCTGGCAGCTCTGCGAGATGACGCCGTGTTCGGTGGTTCTTTCTCCAAATAGAGAGTTTAGAAAAGATAAACTGAACCAAACGTTGTTGTGGCTTCGAGGCTAATCGCCCACAAGTTTGCACGGTATTGTTCATATCTCCTCCTTTTGATTCACATTGACCTCTTAATAATCAGTGACTACCCTGTTATTCTCAAACGATAGAATCTGACATTGAGTTAAGGAAAACTAATGTGAAAGAGCGTATGCCTCCGCTACAAGGGCTGTACTACTTCTACATCGCTGCAAAGGAGGGCAGCTTTAAAGCGGCAGCAAGGCACTTGTTTATTACCCCAGCCGCGATTAGCCAGCAGATACGTCAACTAGAAGAGTTTCTTGGTACCGATTTGTTTGTGCGCCAACATCGAAAGATTCTCCTCACTCCAGAGGGGAGTTTGCTATTTACCCAAGCTGAGCGAGGATTCGATCACCTCCAACAAGGTGTGCGTTTGATTAACCAAGATCCCAACCCAAATCACCTCTCCATCTCAACATTGCCCTCTTTTGCCCACCACTGGTTAGTACCAAGAATCACAGCGTTTCGGCAACGTCATCCAGATATCTCCTTGTTAATGGAACCAACGAACGAGCTGGTGTCATTCCAAGACAGTCAAATTGACCTTTGCGTTCGCTATGGGCATGGCAATTATCCGCACCTTGAGTCACAGTGGCTAATGGATGAGGTCTTCTACCCTGCTTGCCATCCGGTTTATCAGAAAGAACACAATATCTACCATATAGAAGACTTGGAGAAAGCGGAGTTAATTGAAGATTTATGGCCCGATCTGGATTGGAATTTGTGGCTTGAAACGCTGGGCCATAAAGCAGCGAAGCCGACCCTAAAATACAGTGGTTCGCATTTAGTTCTGGAAGGTGCACTTTCTCTACAAGGCGTCGCTTTGGTTAAACACAGTTTGGCGTATCGTTATATTCAAGAAGGTAAACTGGTTCGAATTGGCGACGTGGGAATTCAACCCAAATATGCCTATTACCTTTGTGCGCCAACGGGGTATTTAAAGCGTCAAAAAACGCAGCTATTTAGTCAGTGGATAAAAGAAGAGATTGCTGAATTTGAACGCAGTACCGTTCGTGATTTTAAAACGATTCAATTAAAAGAAAAGTAAAGTCAGTAATAGATGTTGGAAAGCCCTATAGATCGGTTTACCGACAGATATTAAAAAGCCCCGCACAAGGCGGGGCTTTGAGATCTTAAAGAGTTAAATTAAGAATTACTTCTTAGCTTCGCGCTCTTTAACTTCTGCGATTACTTGCTCAGCAACGTTTGCTGGACAAGCTGCGTAGCGTGCGAACTCCATAGAGAACTGACCACGACCAGAAGTGATAGTACGTAGGTGACCGATGTAACCAAACATTTCTGATAGAGGAACGTCTGCTTTAATACGAACGCCAGTAGTACCAGCTTGTTGGTCTTTGATCATACCACGACGACGGTTAAGGTCACCGATTACGTCACCAACGTTGTCTTCTGGAGTGAACACGTCAACGTTCATGATTGGCTCAAGAAGTTGCGCGCCAGCTTTAGGCATAGACTGACGGAATGCACCTTTAGCTGCGATTTCGTAAGCGATTGCTGATGAGTCAACTGCGTGGAAACCACCGTCGAATAGTTCAACTTCAACGTCTAGAGTTGGGAAGCCAGCTAGAACACCAGTATCCATCATTGACGCAAAGCCTTTCTCAACTGCAGGCCAGAATTCTTTAGGTACGTTACCACCAACAACTGTTGACTTGAACGTGAAGCCAGAGTTTGGCTCACCTGGTTTGATACGGTAGTCGATCTTACCGAACTGACCAGAACCACCAGACTGCTTCTTGTGCGTGTAGCTATCTTCAACTGCTTGAGTGATAGTTTCACGGTAAGCTACCTGTGGAGCACCTACTTCTAGCTCAACGCCGTAAGTACGCTTAAGGATGTCTACCTTGATGTCTAGGTGAAGTTCACCCATACCTTTCAGGATAGTTTCACCTGAATCTTCATCAGTCTCAACTTGGAATGATGGATCTTCTGCAACCATTTTACCGATCGCGATACCCATTTTCTCAGTAGAACCTTTGTCTTTTGGAGAAACAGCAATAGAGATTACTGGTTCTGGGAAGATCATAGCTTCTAGAGTACATTCGTGCTTAGGATCACATAAAGTGTGACCAGTTTGAACGTTCTTCATACCTACTACAGCGATGATGTCACCAGCTTGAGCTTCTGTAAGTTCGTTACGTTCGTCAGCTTGCATCTCACACATACGACCGATACGCTCAGTCTTACCAGTTGCAGAGTTAAGGATTGTGTCACCCTTCTTCATGCGACCAGAGTAGATACGGATAAATGTTAGAGCACCGAAACGGTCGTCCATGATCTTGAACGCAAGTGCTTTTAGTGGCGCGTCAGCGTCAACTGTAGCAACTTCACCTGTCGGCTCACCAGTTTCTGGATCTGTTAGAGGTTGAGGATCAACTTCAGTTGGAGCTGGTAGGTAATCTACAACAGCGTCAAGGATAAGTTGCATGCCTTTGTTTTTGAATGCAGAACCACAGAACGTTGGGAAGAACGCTAGATCACGAGTACCTTTACGGATACAAGCTTTTAGTTGATCGATAGTCGGCTCTTCGCCTTCCATGTAAGCTTCCATTAGGTCGTCGTCTTGCTCTACAGCAGTTTCAACTAGCTCTTCACGGTACTGTTCTACGTCGTCAACCATGTCAGCTGGAACGTCTTGAATTTCGTAGTTTTCTGGTAGACCTGTGTCATCCCAAACGTAAGCTTTACGGTTTAGTACGTCTACAACACCAACGAAATCGTCTTCACGACCGATAGGTAGAGTCATAACTAGTGGGTTTGCACCTAGTACGTTCTTAACTTGGTCAACAACGCGGAAGAAGTCTGCACCCATACGGTCTAGTTTGTTTACGAAGATCAGACGAGCAACTTCTGAGTCGTTCGCGTAACGCCAGTTTGTTTCTGACTGAGGCTCAACACCACCAGAACCACAGAATACACCGATACCACCGTCAAGAACTTTAAGTGAACGGTATACTTCAACTGTAAAGTCTACGTGTCCAGGAGTGTCGATTACGTTCAGGCGGTGACCGTTCCACTCACAAGTTACTGCTGCAGACTGGATTGTAATACCACGCTCAGCTTCTTGCTCCATGAAGTCAGTTGTAGACTCGCCGTCGTGTACTTCACCAGTCTTATGGATTTTACCAGTAAGCTTCAGGATACGCTCAGTTGTGGTAGTTTTACCCGCATCAACGTGCGCGAAAATACCAATGTTTCTGTATTTTGATAAATCAGTCATTGTCTTACTCTGTTAATAAGGTATAAAGTGCGCGCAGAGTATATCACAATCTGTCAAGACGGATACCTTTGCGTGCCATTGGAACAAAAAAAATTTTAACGTCGATTTTCCACCATCAAATAATAGTCAAACTTCGCAATTTGTGTGCTTAATTCGATTATATTAAGGATAGATTCAACATTATTATTACCCCTAAAATTGGGGCACAAGATAGTGTTTACAACTCATCAAATGCTTCAATAGCCTCCGATAGTTTTTTTACACCATGGATTTGCATACCAGGAATACCGCCCTTTGGCATATTCGCAGCTGGTACGATCGCTTTCTTAAAGCCGTGCTTGAATGCTTCATTCAGACGCTCTTGGCCACTTGGTACAGGTCGAATCTCACCCGCCAAGCCAACTTCTCCAAACACGACGACATCTTTCGGCAATGGTCGGTCACGAAAGCTTGATAAAAGCGCCATAACTAAAGCAAGGTCTGCACTGGTCTCTGTGACTTTCACACCACCAACTACATTCACAAACACATCTTGGTCTGCCATTTGTAGACCACCGTGCTTATGCAGCACTGCTAATAATAGAGAAAGGCGGTTCTGTTCTAAACCTACCGCTACACGACGTGGGTTTGCCAATTGTGAGTAGTCGACCAACGCTTGAATCTCTACTAATAGAGGGCGTGTACCTTCCCAAACCACCATCACAGAAGAACCAGATGTCTCTTCTTCACCACGGGATAGGAAGATTGCCGAAGGATTATTAACCTCTTTCAGCCCCTGTCCCGTCATAGCAAAGACGCCAAGTTCGTTCACAGCACCAAAACGGTTTTTGTGGCTGCGTAAAGTACGGAAGCGGCTATCAGTACCACCATCGAGTAGTACTGAACAGTCAATAATATGCTCAAGCACTTTCGGGCCGGCAAGAGTACCATCTTTTGTTACATGACCAACAATAAATACTGCAACGTTGTTTTGCTTCGCATACCTCGTTAATGCCGTTGCCGATTCACGCACCTGCGCCACACTGCCCGGTGAAGACTGAACGTCAGACACATGCATGACTTGAATCGAGTCAATAACCATAATGCGCGGCTGTTCTTTCTCAGCGATCTGGCAAATTTTATCAACGTTGGTTTCAGACAGCATCTTAAGATGCTCTTTTGGTAAACCAAGACGAGAAGCGCGCATCGCGACTTGCTGAAGTGATTCCTCACCAGTGACGTAGAGTGTTGGCATTTGCGCAGACAACAAACACATAGTTTGCAGCAGCAATGTCGATTTACCCGCACCAGGGTTACCACCAATCAGAATTGCAGCACCAGGAACAACGCCACCACCAAGCACACGATCGAGCTCTTTAAAACCACTAGTAAACCTTGGTACTTCTTGTAAGTCGATTTCCGATAAGGTTTGAACTTTCGATTCTGTTGCTGAACCAGCATAACCACTCAAGCGTTCATTGCGCGCAACTGTCGGAGATGCCGCGATACGAACTTCGGTAATCGTATTCCACGCACCACACGCATTACACTGTCCCTGCCAACGCGGGAAGTCTGCGCCACAATCATTACAAACATACGCTCGTTTTGCTTTCGCCATGATGCCTCGATTTTTTCAACACTCGGTTTCTTCAACAAATGTGACCAAGCACCGCCATGTCATACCTTATATGACACGAAGTATTGATATACTTAAGTTTCGCTTTGCTTAGCCGATATAATCTAAATAACGACATACTTTAACAGAAATAATGCAGCAATCTGAAATACTCTCTTTAGCAGAAAGACTCATCCCTGTTTATGGCTCGAACGACTTTGACTTCGTTTTAGGTCAATTAACTGAGGGAGAAGCGCCTTCAGCCAAAATCTTGGTTAAGATGGAACTAAAGCGCATCATGACTCCTTGCACAAAAAGTATTGATTTACGTGGGCGAGTAAAAGGAGAATGCCGAGAGTATGTTTTAGATGGCATTGCACACTGGTTAGACGACGTTGCCTTTAATGCTTACCACAAAAACATCAAAAGGTTTGGTGGCTATACAGAAGGTGTTTGGGAAACCTTAGTCAACACTCGGAACAATTTTCGAGTTATGGGGAACTCAAATGCTGCTAATCAAGCAACCCTACTCACTGATCCTAAGAGTCCGTTCCTTTCTGAACCAGTGCATCTTGGTTATGATCTAAAGCGCCAAGAAAAGCGATTGAGAGTACAATCACAAGTAGAGATAAAGTTAGCAAAAGGTCAAGTTCTACACGGGCTAAGCATTGATCTCTCAAGCTCAGGGGCAAAATTTAAAGTACCAAGTGCTTTTAAGTACGCACTTGGTGAAATCATCCAAGTTACCTTCAGTGAAATTGCAGGGAAATCTCAAGTTACAGGTATAGAAAAGCCTCTTGAGTATCGAGTCTTAGCAGTGGATGATTGCTATGAGAATGACTCTGTAAAATATCTAAGAACGTTACGTCTTACTGATACCAACATCATCGCACGTGTGATTGATGAAGCACTAAACAGCGCGTCAAAAAGAGCAAGGCACGATAATCAAGACAAGATTATTCGAGCAAGGACAAGGGGATACGAGCACATCGCCTTAAAGCACACTGGTAATTTGCCGCTGTTTTTTGAAGGCAGTAAGTTAAAGCTTGCGATGCTAACACCAAATAATCAGAAGTTGTGGCAATACTGGCATGATGAACGAAACCAACAAAGCCTTGGTGCGCTATTTAACCCTCAAAGGGTGGCAAGCCTTATAAAAGCCGGAGTGAAAGGTGCAAGTAACGTACTCTATTCTTTCACTCATGAACACGAAGGCAAGGTTTACTTCTACTCAATGCTCATGCCAGAGGCAACTCGAGAGCAAAGGCAGCTTTTCTGGCATCTAGGCGCGCGTAGGAAAAGTTGGAAAGCATTTCGCATTTCAATCTTTGAACTATCGAAAAAAGAAAAAGAAGATCTAGCTGCTTTTTCAACAGAGCTAGCCAACAGCTCGGAGTCGCTCTCCCACGTCGGCATCTTACAAGAGATATCCGATTTCAATGCCGGAGCAGATTACTTACTTACTGAAAAACCTCGCTTGCCAGCAAATACCTTGAATAATTTCCGCCACCCAAGAAAAGTGGTTGGCAATCCGAAAGGCATCTACTTCGACGCACGCTCTCGACGCAAAGAACCAAGGTATCGCTTTAAGACACCATTAGTGTTAACAGCCTCAGACAAAATACAGTCATCAGGCTATACATTAGACCTATCGAAGAGAGGACTTGGGCTAATCCTTGATACACCAACGCCATTACGTTCTGGCCAAGAGGTAAGAGTCAATTTTAGAGAGCTGCAACTCTACGATAAAAAGCTTCCACTCAGTGAGGTTCCCTATCGCGTCATTCGTGTTAGCCCTGATGGCAAAGGCGTTCAATTAGTTATCGATGAGAATAGTAAGACGATCAAAGTTATCGCATTCCTCAACAGTATTATCGAACACAATCAAGATAAGCTGATACCACAAAAAGAACTATTACCAAGCAATGCGTTATTAGAGCGGCTGCATTGTGTTTTGCTTTCGCGAATTGTGAGTACACCAATATTTGTCAGCAAGCAAAGCTCATCGACAATAAAAACACCCGTAATGGGAGTGAACTTCCCATTACCGAAACACGTCGAACTGTTCGCTCGTCTAGGACACAAACAGCATTACTCTCTTGAGCCGCTGTTTAAAGGTCGTTCCAGCACATTAATCGCAGAGCCTATCAAGCGTATCGATGGCGCTCAGGCCAAACATCATGACGCTTATATTAGGGTTGAGTACACCGGTAAAAAAATTACTGGCATTCAGTCAAAGCTTCACGGTGAATTTTCCAGCATAAAAGAACGAATAATGTTCATCAAGAAAGCACGTATGGCGGGAGAGTTTCTTGCGGTTAGAATCTCCAGCGCACCGATTTTTGATGCAATGACTTCATTACTGGAAAAAGATTTGAGTGACTTAACTCAATTTGGCGTTCATCAAGCAAGCAAGCTAGAGAAAGAACTCACTGCACTCGTTGGTTATATCGAATTAGAAGACATCACTGAAGAAGTTCTCATTCGATTGGAGTTAACACAATAAAGAAACACCGCCATCTGGCGGTGTTTCTTTATTTGGAAGAAGATCCAATTAAGGTTTCGCTTTCCAGCTGATTTTCTGTTGTTTAACCAACGCCCCAGAAAGAATGCACAGTACACCGCCAAGACCTGCGAATCGCACAGCGGTTTGTGCTTGTTCTTCAACCTTAGGTTTGGCGTGATAAGCGACCCCAAGGCCAGCAGCCGACATCATAACCAAATCGTTGGCACCATCACCCACCGCCACGGTGTTATGCTGTTCAATGTCATATTCTTCGGCAAGCTCGACCAAAATGTCGGCTTTGGTTTGTGCAGAAACGACATCCCCCAAAACTTCGCCAGTCAGCTTACCATCAATAATTTCCAGCTGATTAGACTGAGCAAAGTCTAAGCGAACCTTGTCTTTGATAAAGTCGGAGAAATAGGTAAAGCCACCTGAGGCAATGGCAGTCTTCCAGCCCAATGCATTAAAGGTAGTAATCAAGGCCTCGAAATCTGGCATAAATGGCAGTTGGCTACGCACCTGCTCTAAAATCGATTCATCAGCACCTTTTAACTTACCCACACGCTGACGCAAACTTTGTTCGAAATCCAATTCACCTTGCATAGCACGCTCAGTCACTTCTGCGACTTCTTCGCCCACACCAGCAAGTTTAGCAATTTCATCAATACACTCTATTTGAATTGCCGTTGAGTCCATATCAAACACGACCAACCCTGGTGCAGATAGATCCGGCACTTCATTTAATGAAGCGTAATCCAGCTTTAAGCTTTGTAGTATGGTTTCATGCTCTGGTGTAAGGTTGCCCGCCATTAATGCCACTTCATACTGACCGACTTTCCACGTATCTAAAATTGGGTTGTAGAAGCCTGTATAGAAATCGATATCTTCAAAATTGCGGGGCTCAAGATGTTCACCAAACACAATCCAATTCGCCTTAGCTTTATCGAGCTGTGTAGCAAAGCGAGTTTCAGGTAGTCGTTTTAAAAGAGTCGTATGCCTTCTGATAGGCAAGCTTTTTGACGCGTCCATGTATATAATCCCTTATGACTTTGCTAAAACGTTACCCTAACAATCTAAAAAGGCAAGTCTTTGTTTTATGTTGAACGGATGAGTAATAGCTATGAGTGAATCCTTATTCTCGGTAAGAAATGCCTTGCGAATACTCGCACTGATTTTGTTATGTGTGATGTTTTTTATCACCATCAAAAACAGTGTCGTAATCAGTAAAGGTAATGAGAAAATTCAGGCCCAGCAACTAGAGACACTCACGAAGGTATTGATCTCACAAGCTTCCCTGTCGGCGAGTGAAATGATCATTAACAAAGATCAAGAACGCTTACTAAAGCTCACCAATCAATTAGCACAAGATCGTTTAGTTTTTGATGCCACTATTTATGACGCTGAAGGTATTCGCTTAGCTTCCAGCGAAAAGGCGCTATCTGTACGTGAGGTGTTAGGACTGGACACACCACTGGCCACTGCCTCTATTGGTCGTCAGCAGTTGGTGGAACCTGTATACGCTGACAATGCACTTATTGGATTTGTGCGCGTCACCTTTGAAACAGGACGTGTTACCGCAATATCTGACCACCACTATCGTAAAAGTGATCGCTACATGTACATGATGATACTCATGAGTTTTGTGGGTGGAATGCTATTTATTATGATTTTACGTCGACAGACAATCCGCCGTAAGAAAGGGGAAAACCTGCTGCTGACCAAGTAATTCGAAAAGCGAATTCAGAAAATAAAACAGCCCGCATGATGCGGACTGTTTGCTTTTATAATTTACAGCAAGAAGATTACTCTTCATCACCTAATAGAACGGAATCAAGTGCAATGATCATCATGTCATTGAACGTAGTTTGACGCTCTTCAGATGTGGTTTGCTCGCCAGTTTTGATATGGTCAGAAACAGTACAAATAGTCAGCGCTTTTGCACCGTACTCAGCTGCAACACCGTAGATACCAGCCGCTTCCATTTCAACACCCACAATGCCGTACTTGTCCATTACTTCGAACATTTCTGGATCAGGTGTGTAGAATAGCTCTGCAGAGAATAGGTTACCTACTTTTACGTCTACACCGCGTGCTTTTGCTGCTTCTTCTGCTGCGCGAACCATTTTGTAGTCAGCGATAGCAGCGAAGTCATGACCTTTAAAGCGGATACGGTTAACTTTAGAGTCCGTACAAGCACCCATGCCAATCACAACATCACGCACTTTGATGTCTTCGTTTACCGCACCACAACTACCTACACGAATCACTTTCTTTACACCGAAGTCTTTGATCAGCTCAGTAACGTAGATTGAACATGATGGGATACCCATACCGTGGCCCATTACCGAGATCTTACGACCTTTGTAAGTACCGGTGTAGCCGAACATATTACGAACGTCACACACTTGAACTACATCTTCAAGGAAAGTCTCTGCGATGTATTTAGCACGTAGCGGATCACCCGGCATTAGAACGACGTCTGCGAAAGCACCCTTTTCTGCGTTGATATGTGGAGTTGCCATGTTTCTTTTCCTTAACCTGTCTCTAGCGATCCGCACTGCTACTGGCGGCTTTGGCTAGAATATTCTCATTTCCGACAAGCAACATTTTTATGCTGCCAACATAAAACTAGGAGCATGATGCTCCTAGTTTTCAAACCTAACTAATTATAGGAAGTTCTTACCGTAATCCATTGGAGAAGTACCGAAGTAACTTGCCAATGTTTGACCGATATCTGCAAAGCTATCACGACGGCCTAGTGAACCTGCTGGTACCTTCTTACCGTAAACAATCACAGGGATGTGTTCACGTGTATGGTCAGTACCTGGCCATGTTGGATCACAACCGTGGTCAGCCGTTAGGATAAGCACATCGTCTTCTTCCATTAGCTCAAGTACTTCGTTAATGCGACCATCGAAGTACTCAAGTGCAGCTGCGTAGCCCGCTACATCACGGCGGTGACCGTAAGCAGAGTCGAAGTCCACGAAGTTAGTGAATACGATTGTGTTGTCACCCGCTTCTTTTATTTGCTCTAGCGTAGCTTCGAACAATGCAGGGATACCAGTCGCTTTCACTTTCTTAGTGATGCCGCAGTTTGCGTAGATATCAGCAATCTTACCGATAGAAACCACATCACCTTGCTTCTCTTCAACAAGCTTCTGTAGAACGGTTGCTGATGGTGGCTCAACAGAAAGGTCACGACGGTTGCCCGTACGCTCGAATTGACCTTTACCAGCACCGATGAATGGACGCGCGATAACACGACCGATGTTGTAATCTTCTAGCTCTTCACGTGCGATTTGGCAAAGCTCTAGTAGGCGGTCTAGACCGAATGTCTCTTCGTGACATGCGATTTGGAATACTGAGTCAGCAGACGTGTAGAAGATTGGCTGGCCAGTCTTCATGTGCTCTTCACCAAGATCATCAAGAACTTGTGTGCCTGATGCGTGGCAGTTGCCAAGGAAGCCGTCTAGACCAGCACGCTCAAGAATACGGTCAGTCAGCTCTTTCGGGAAGCTGTTCGCTTTGTCAGTGAAGTAGCCCCAATCAAAAAGAACAGGTACACCAGCGATTTCCCAGTGACCAGACGGAGTGTCTTTACCAGAAGAAAGCTCCGCTGCATGACCGTAAGCACCGATGATTTCTGCATCAGCGTCTAGGCCAGGTGCAAAGCGACCAGTAGACTCTTTATGCGCCATTGCCAGACCTAACTTAGATAGGTTTGGAAGACGAAGTGCGCCTTGACGCTGATCGTTGTTTGCTAAGCCTTGCTCACATTGGTCAGCAATATGACCAAGTGTATCTGAACCTACATCACCAAATTGCTCAGCATCTGCTGCTGCGCCGATGCCGAATGAGTCTAGTACTAAAATAAATGCTCTTTTCATTGCTCGTTCCTTAGGCCCACTCGGCTTCTTATTATGGTGAGTAGGCCTTGTGTAATATTACTTATTAAAGATCTTCTGCTCGGATTTGGCGGTAAACCTCTGGTGTTGGTGTGTATTCGCCACCAACTTTAATTGCACTGCGAAGTGCTTTTGCTGCTTCTTCCCACTGCTCTTCTGTGCGAGCGTGGATAACAGCAAGAGGCTTATCGCTATCTGCCACTTCACCTAAACGGATGAAGTTGTCAAAACCAACTGCGTAGTCGATTTCGTCTGTCGCAACACGGCGACCGCCACCCATAGAAACAACAGCCATACCGATAGCACGTGTATCCATCGCAGACACAACGCCAGTTTCTGTTGCGTATACAGGCTTGATGATTTCAGCTTTCTCTAGGTAATTATCGTAGTTTTCTACGAAGTCAGCAGGGCCACCTAGGCCAGCTACCATCTTACCGAAGCACTCTGCCGCTTTACCGTTGTCTAGCGCTTCCATCAGTTTCGCGCGTGCGTCTTCTGTGTTCTCAGCAAGTTTGCCAAGTACCAACATTTCTGCACATGATGCCATTGTTACTTCAAGCAAACGTGGGTTACGGTATTCACCTGTTAGGAAGCGAACCGCTTCGCGTACTTCCACTGCGTTACCCGCAGAAGAAGCCAATACTTGGTTCATGTCCGTAAGGATTGCGGTAGTCTTAGTGCCAGCACCGTTTGCTACTGCAACGATAGATTTTGCTAGCTCTTCAGACGCTTCGTAAGTTGGCATGAATGCGCCAGAACCTACTTTTACGTCCATTACTAGCGACTCAAGACCTGCTGCTAGCTTCTTAGATAGAATAGAAGCAGTGATCAGTGAAATGTTATCCACTGTTGCTGTGATATCACGAGTTGCGTAAACGCGTTTGTCAGCTGGTGCAAGATCGCCAGTTTGGCCGATAATCGCGACACCTGCGTCTTTAGTAACATCACCAAAAACTTCGTTAGTTGGTGTAATGTTGTAGCCAGGGATAGACTCAAGTTTATCCAGCGTACCGCCTGTGTGGCCCAGACCACGGCCAGAGATCATAGGAACGAAACCACCACATGCTGCCACCATTGGGCCAAGCATTAGTGAAGTAACGTCACCCACACCACCTGTAGAGTGTTTATCAACAATCGGGCCACCAAAGTTCATGTGGCTCCAGTCGATAACCATACCGGAGTCACGCATTGCACACGTTAGTGCGATACGCTCAGGCATTGTCATCTCATTGAAGAAAATAGTCATAGCAAACGCAGCGATCTGACCTTCAGATACTGTGTTGTTTGCTACGCCTTGAATAAAGAAGTTGATTTCGTCGGCAGTTAAAACTTCGCCATCACGTTTTTTACGAATAATTTCTTGTGGTAAATACATTAGTGCCTCCCACGCTCGTTATGAGCCATGGTTAAAGTAGGATAAAGAGGTTTGGTAGCACCAAAAACTGGTGCTACCGTTCAGACGTATTGTTGGAATTAGTAAGCTGTTGGATCAGCAACTTCGTCCGATACTTCTAATGTATTTAGTAGGTTTGTTAGCAGGCTAGACGCACCAAAACGGTAATGACGAGCATCTACCCAGTTGTCACCTAGGATTTCGTCAGCCATTGCTAGGTATGCTGCTGCATCTTCAGCAGTACGCACACCACCTGCAGGTTTGAAACCAACAGATTCTGCAACACCCATATCACGAATAACTTCAAGCATCATGCGAGCGTATTCTGGAGTCGCGTTTACTGGCACTTTACCAGTTGAAGTTTTAATGAAGTCAGCACCCGCTTCGATACAGATTTGTGATGCTTTCTTAATTAGCGCTTCTTCTTTTAGTTCACCTGTTTCGATGATCACTTTAAGAAGGATATCACCACAAGCTTCTTTACATTGCTTAACTAGTTCGAAGCCAACTTTCTCATCACCCGCCATTAGAGCGCGGTATGGGAAAACAACGTCAACTTCGTCTGCACCGTAAGCGACAGCCGCTTTAGTTTCAGCAACAGCGATTTCAATATCGTCGTTACCGTGTGGGAAGTTCGTTACTGTTGCAATACGAACTTCTGGCGTACCTTGCTCACGAAGTGTCTTCTTAGCAATAGGAATAAAGCGAGGGTAAATACAAATTGCAGCTGTGTTGCCTACTGCTGTTTTCGCGTCATGACATAGTGAGATCACTTTTGCATCAGTGTCGTCATCATTCAGCGTAGTTAGGTCCATAAGTTTTAGTGCACGTAGCGCTGCTGCTTTTAAATCGCTCATTTCTATCTCCGATCAATATTCAAAAAATTCACTACTCAGCCTCACATCACTTCTCTAACTATAATCAACAAGTCGAGACAGTGTGAGAAATTGGCTAAACAGTCTATTAATGAACGGACTTGGTTCCCTGAAGACTCGGCATATACAGCGAATAATTCATATGCCAATTGCTATCCTTGTCACCGCACAGTACCAGTTTGGCCTATGGCACAACAATCTATGATTGCGGTGTCTTTAATATCACATCAAACAATAAAACTCTTGCTAGATTTGATATTGAGGGCAAATCATTTGCCCATCGAGTATGTAGTATTCATGGAGTGATTAAGTAATAACCTTAACCGCTATCCTGTGATTACTACATTATAGATATTCACCGCAAAACTGTAGCACCAAATAGAGCGCAAACGGTTTGTATCTCAAAATTTTCCGGCCTCTATTCCACCAACTTCGTAAGCCACTCACGTAGACCTGCGTGCGGTAGAATTTTTTAGGTCCAAAAAACGAAAAATGCCCCGCAGCAATTTCTTGCTACAGGGCATGGTTTAAAACGGCGTCTATATATTAAGAACCGATTCTAATTAAAGTGCTGCAAGGCTAAGGCAGAAACCTGCGATAGTAGCTGCCATTAGGTTAGACAACGTACCAGCAAGAACTGCTTTAATACCCATGCGAGCGATATCTGAACGACGGTTTGGTGCAAGGCTACCTAGACCACCAAGTAGGATCGCGATAGAAGAAAGGTTCGCGAAGCCACATAGTGCGAATGAGATGATAGCTGTTGTCTTCTCAGACATTACTTCACCAGTTGCTGCAACTACTTGAGCGCTTTCACCTAGGTAAGGTGTGAAGTTCAAGTAAGCAACGAATTCGTTGATAACTAGTTTCTGACCGATGAATGAACCAGCAACAACTGCTTCGTTCCAAGGAACACCGATTAGGAATGCTAGTGGAGAGAATGCGTAACCTAGGATTAGCTCTAGTGTTAGTTCAGGCATACCGAACCAACCACCGATGCCACCTAGCATACCGTTAACAAGAGCAATAAGACCTACGAACGCGATTAGCATTGCACCAACGTTTAGCGCAAGTTGTAGACCAGAAGCCGCACCGCCCGCTGCTGCGTCGATTACGTTAGCTGGTTTGTCGTCGCCACCGTCCATTGCTTCTTCGATGTCTTCGTGAGGCTTATCAGTCTCAGGGTGAAGAATCTTAGCGAATAGTAGACCACCTGGTGCTGCCATGAATGATGCTGCTACTAGGTACTCTAGAGGAACACCCATTGAAGCGTAACCTGCTAGTACACCACCAGCTACAGATGCTAGACCACCACACATTACCGCGAATAGCTCAGATTGAGTCATCTTAGGTACGAATGGACGAACAACTAGAGGTGCTTCAGTTTGACCTACGAAAATGTTAGCTGCAGCAGACATTGATTCCGCGCGAGAAGTGCCAAGCGCTTTTTGTAGTGCACCACCAAGAATCTTGATAACCCACTGCATTGCGCCAATGTAGTAAAGAACTGAAATCAGTGCTGAGAAGAAGATCAGTGTAGGAAGAACGCGGAATGCGAAGATGAAGCCGCCGCCGCCGAATACTTCGAACATCTTGTCAGAAACAAGACCACCGAATAGGAATGATGAACCATTGTTACCGTAGTTGATAACGTTAGAAACACCAGTAGAGAAACCGTTCAGTAGATCACGGCCCCAAGGTACATAAAGAACAAATGCACCTAATGCGAATTGGATAGCAAATGCGCCACCCACAGTTCTTAGATTGATAGCTTTACGGTTATTAGAAAATGCAAATGCAATAGCAAGAAGCACTACCATACCGACTAGGCTCATAAACAGGCTCATAGTTTATGACTTCCTTATAAGTTATTTGTTGGCGTGTTACAAAATGGAGCTATAAAGCGGGGGCAATTATACTCATCCAGAATCAATTAAAGTAATGCCATCCTCACACTTTCTCATAAGATTCATCATTGATTCACCTGTGTTTGTGAGTTATCTCACAATAAGAAGGGAAACGTTTTCTATTCTGAACAGCATCTTTAGATTTTATTCACATATGGAGAAGGCTGAATTGCTATTTTTCCATAGACTTTCAGCAATCGATTGCTTTTCTCTGTTATGCAACTCTGAGAGTTGATTCAATATATGAATGAGTTTGGCAGGGTGATTCGGCTCGCCCTGATAGCCAAGTATAGGCATATCCGGAGCGTCCGTTTCTAAAACAAGATATTCAAGTGATAATCTTTGAATCGCGTCGCGTGTTTTATTCGCTCTTGGGTAGGTAATGGAGCCGCCAACACCGATAAAAAAACCTAATCGAACCCATTCCATTGCTTGCTGATAACTGCCAGAAAACGCGTGCAATACGCCACCTTTAGGAAGCTTAGCCGCTTTAACCATTTGGATAAGTCGATTGTGCGCTTTACGGCTGTGCAGAATCACCGGCAAATCAAATCGCCTGGCGAGTTCAAATTGCAACTCAAGTGCACGTTCTTGCAATTCAACCGGCACTTCGATGGCGAAGTCGAGACCGCACTCCCCTATCGCAACACATTGTCGACTAGACGAAGAAAGTAATGATTCCAGTTCCGGAACAAACTGCTCAAAACCTTGTTGTAGAAAATAAGGATGGAAGCCAAGCGCGTAATAAAGATGGGGGTATTGATTGGCCAGCGCTTGAATATGAGTCCAATTACTCGGCCCAACAGAAGGAATCAAGATGCGCTCAACGCCTTGCTCGCGAGCGAGATCGACTTGGTGAGCAAAATCCTCTTGAAAGACATCGAAGTCAAAGTGGCAATGGGTATCAAACAGTTTCATTATTTGGCTTCTTTTGCTCTTCTTTATTGGAAGAAGATTTTTCGTGAACAGGGTCCTGTTTATACGGCACGCAACTGCGTTTTTGATCAGGCGTCAGCCCCATCTCTTTACACCAATCATCGTAGCGTTTGAGTCCTTTTTTAAACCAGTTCATTGCACACCCTTTTTTAGCCCATAGAATTCTTTCTGCGCCAAATAAAAAACCGCCGTTAGCTAAGTGTATAGCTAACGGCGGCTTATAATCTAGTACGCGATGTAAAGCGCGTTAGATTCGATTAGTGCTCACGAGTCGCACGGAAATCGATATCAGGGAAACGCTCTTGCGCTAGGTTTAGGTTAACCATGGTTGGTGCGATGTACGTTAGGTTATCGCCACCGTCCAATGCAAGGTTCGTTTGGTTCTTACGCTGAAACTCATCCAGTTTCTTCGCATCACCACACTCAACCCAACGTGCTGTTGCTACGTTAACACCTTCGTAGATAGCTTCAACGTTGTATTCTGACTTCAAGCGAGCCACAACCACGTCAAACTGAAGCACACCAACGGCACCAACGATCAGGTCGTTGTTTTGCAGTGGGCGGAATACCTGTACCGCACCTTCTTCAGACAGCTGAACCAGACCTTTTAGAAGCTGCTTCTGCTTCAATGGATCTTTTAGACGAATACGACGGAACAGTTCTGGTGCGAAGTTTGGAATACCAGAGAATTTCAGCGCTTCACCTTGGGTGAAAGTATCACCGATTTGGATCGTACCATGGTTGTGTAGACCAATGATGTCACCGGCGTAAGCATGTTCTGCACGAGAACGGTCACCCGCCATGAACGTTACCGCATCAGAGATACTTACTTGCTTGCCAAGACGAACGTGGTTCATCTTCATGCCTTGCGTGTAAGTACCCGATACGATACGCATGAAGGCGATACGGTCACGGTGCTTTGGATCCATGTTTGCTTGGATCTTAAATACGAAGCCAGAGAATTTGTCTTCTGTCGCTTCAACATCACGCTCAACTGCTTGACGTGTTTTCGGTGCAGGTGCCCACTCCGTTAGACCGTCTAGCATGTGGTCAACACCAAAGTTACCCAGTGCCGTACCAAAGTAAACTGGCGTTAGTTCGCCGGTCAGGAATAGCTCTAGATCAAACTCAGGACATGCGCCCATGACTAGTTCAAGCTCTTCACGCACACTTGCTGCTAGGCTCTCACCGACTTTCTCATCAAGCTCAGGGTTGTCCAGACCTTTGATGATGCGCACTTTTTGGATTTCGTGACCATGACCAGACTCGTACAGAATAGTCTCGTCACGGTGAATGTGGTAAACACCTTTAAACTCTTTACCACAGCCAATTGGCCAGGTAACTGGCGCACACATCATGCCAAGTTCGTTTTCTACTTCATCCAATACTTCCATTGGGTCACGAACATCACGGTCAAGTTTGTTCATGAAGGTTACGATTGGCGTATCACGCAGGCGCGTTACTTCCATCAGCTTACGAGTACGATCCTCGACACCTTTCGCCGCATCGATAACCATCAGACACGAGTCAACCGCCGTTAGAGTACGGTAGGTATCTTCCGAGAAGTCTTCGTGTCCAGGAGTATCAAGTAGGTTTACCAAACAATCATTGTAAGGGAACTGCATTACAGAAGTAGTAACCGAGATACCACGTTCCTTTTCCATTTCCATCCAGTCTGATTTTGCGTGCTGCGCGTTACCACGACCTTTAACCGTACCTGCTTTTTGGATCGCGTTTCCGAATAACAGTACTTTTTCAGTGATGGTGGTTTTACCCGCATCCGGGTGAGAAATAATAGCGAACGTTCTGCGCTTAGAAACTTCGCCTAGAAAAGGTGTATTTGACATGAAACTGATCTTCTTTGATGTCTGGTAGCTTGTTTGAAATTTAAACAAGCCTTATTCGATTCAATATTGCGCGGTATTCTCGCTTATTATTGCTTTAGGGGCAACTTTCCTCTGACGAGTTCAGAGAGATGTCGGCTGATTGACCTTATCCTTCCATGCTAACTCACCTAGCGGCGGGACTCTATTGGCAGATATGACTACCTGATCTCTTCCATTTTGTTTCGCATCATACAATGCAATGTCTGCACGCTTTACCCACATATCCGGAGTATCTTCAGCAATCAAACACTCTGACATACCCACACTAAGAGAGACCTGAGCATGACGTGGATAGTGTTTCGTTCTTACTTTCTCGCAGATGCTGTTCATCATGATGTGAGCACTTTGCATAGAAAGCCCTTCAAACAGCAGTAAAAACTCATCTCCCCCCAATCGGAATAACAGATCATACTCGCGGGAGTTTTGATTTAGGATTTTGACAACCTCTGTAATCACTTCATCTCCAACGTCATGCCCATAAAGGTCATTGACTTGCTTAAAGTGATCAATATCGATAACCGCGATTGTTGACGCTTTCTGATTCTTTTTCTCATCAAGCGCACGATATAGAAATGCCTCTAACTGACTCCGATTCAGCGCTCCAGTCATCGAATCTCGTGTCGAGAGGTATTTTAGGCTGTTTTGTAGCTCTACTATTTTGTGTACCGCCACATGAGCAACAACCGTGCAGCAAATCAACGCAATGATGAATCGTAGTATGATGCTCAATTCGAGCTGCTGCCAAGTGGCGACCATGCAACCTACAATCATAAAAATATTGGTCACGAGTGCATCTTTCGTTGGGATAATAAATACCAGCGCTACGATCACAGGGAAAACCCAGTAAGTGGCAATGACACCAAAAGTAGACACACTTAAGACAATAGATAACCAGAGCAAAAATAAAGGGATGCGGTGACCAATTACTCCCACACCCAGCATAAATAGGCACGCCAACTCAACCACAAAGCTAAGCTGAAAGCTTAATAGAACAATCCCGAGTAAGGTTTCGCCAATGATAAGGTTTTTTACGCCTAGGGGAATAAATGTCGCTAATGTCACGAGCATCAAAACCTTGAGAACCACTTCACGACTAGTCTCATCAAACAACTGAGCCACAGGAGTATCGAGTTTTCTAGGATACGACTTAGTCAACGCTCCCTCCCTACACTTTATAGATCGTGTTTCATATAATTTATAAATCTATAACTATGTTGAAGATAATGCGAACAAAAGTAGTGATAGAGAGTAAATATGTGTGAGGACGGTTTATAAAAGCCTTGGATGGACCAAGGCTTTAGAATCAGGTGGGATAAATGCCAGCATTTAGTTGAAGAAGATATAGCTCATGATTATTGCGTCTTCCTTACCATTACCAGTTTTCGCTGGGTAATAGTTATAGCGACGATCCACTTCATTAAAACCCGCTTGCTCATAAATATGGATTGCCGGGTGGTTGCTTTCACGTACCTCCAGCCACGCACTTTCTGCTTTGGCTTGCTCGCAGTGTTCGATAAACGCATCCAGCAATTTTTGTCCTAACCCTTTGCCTTGGTGAGATGGCGAAACGGCAATGTTCAGTAGCGTCACCTCTCCAACAATATTCTGCCCATAGAAGTAGCCAACCACTTGAGAACCTTCAAGCATGACATGGTGACAAGCACCACGGCTCGTTAAATCTCGAACCAATGACTCAGCCCAAGGATGAGAATGGGCTTGTTGTTCAATTTGCCAGACTTGGTCAAGGTGCTCAGCACCCATCGGCGTAATTTCAATTGTCACGCGTTAGCTCCGTTAAGAGTACGAACAGATTTGTTGCCACAATGTGCGGCGTTGTTCGTTGTTGCCATCAATATCTTGTAATAGCGGTGAAGTCAGTTGCTTGGCATTGATGCTCACATCAGCCTCACAACCCGCAAACCATACCCACTCTAGCTGATGTTCACCTAAAGAAGATAAGCCTTCTGGCTCAATGTGCATTGCGTCATTGAGTGTGAGCTTAATGCTCTTCAATACACGCTCAAACATCAAAGCGGTCTCATTTTTTGGACACATTGGCGATACCAATAAGAGTTTACATGAACTTTGCAAATCTAATAATGGTGCTTGATAGCCTTCTAGCCTTTCTGGATGACTCAGCTCCCATGTGCTGATCCCCATCTCGTGTAAATACTGTTTCTCGTTAATTGACATCTTTTGTCACCTATTTGAACGAGGCAATCCTATCAAAATTTCGCATTTAAAGTCAGAGGTGTTATGAAGCTTTTCCAATCACTCGCAATCACATTACTTATCGCCACCACCAGCTTCACTACTTTTGCTAAGGATAACAATGATGGTTGGGAGCTTATCGCCGAAAAGACCGTAAACTTCCAAACCGAAACCGACACCGTTGAACCCAATGGTCTGTTTAAAAACCGTCAGTTCAGCAAAATTAAGATCAAATGTACTCAAGGCACCATGAGTATTAAAAACATGAAAGTCACCATGACCGATGGCAGCGAGAAAAAGTTGAAAACCATGGTCGGTACACTAACGAAAGGTATGTCGACTCGCGCTTGGACACTGCCAGGCTCAGAAGACGCCAAATTCAAACGTCTAGATATGGAATACAAGAGCTGGGGCAACATGACTCTCAATGCTGCAGGCATGAGCAAAAAAGCCAAAATAGAGGTTTGGGGTAAAAAGCGCGTTCAAGAACAGGATTAATCTACTCTTCCTACCTACTTATTAAAACAAAGCCCGCTTTTTATAGCGGGCTTTGTCGTTGAATATTAGCGATTATAGCTCAGAGAACTCTGGAGAATAATCGATGCGACCAGAACGCCCATCACATTGACCTTCTACCAGCTCAGCTACGCGAAATGCACCTTGTGGTACTTCCCACGCACAATCGAAGCCCATCTCTTCGCTGGCTGTAAAGCCCTGACGCCCGTAGTAAGCTGGATCGCCCAACACCACACACACTGGGTAACCAAAATCACGCAGTGAATCAAAGCCTTCTTTGATCAACTCGGCTGCAATGCCTTGGCGACGGTAATCTTCATGCACAGCCAAAGGCGCAAGACCTTGCCACGACAAATCTTCACCATTCAACATCACAGGGCTAAACAGCGCGTGACCAACCACTTCACCTTCATCGGTGCATGCCACCAAAGATAACGTGAGCTTGCCGTTTTCACGCAAACGCATCACTAAATTAGCCTCTGCATCCGTTGGGAACGCGTGTTTCAATAAACGGTCAATAGTGAGAATGTCCGCTGGGGCTTCAGTTCGAATAAGCATTCGCTACTCCAGTTTCTTGTTCTGGTTCTTGAACCCCTTTCTGAACAAAGTCAGCCAATTGGTTCAGTGCCACTTGCATCGCTTTTGGCAGCTGCTCTAAGTCAACACTATCCATCAGGTTCTTAACTTCTAAGCCAAGTTCAGTGTCGCCCTCAATAGACAGACGACGTTGGAAGAACAGTGTATCAGGGTCTTCTTTGCGGCCAGCAATCAGGACTAGGTCGTTAAGGTTGCCGCTAAAACTCACATCTTCCTGAACTGGTTTCTCTGCCACCAGCAATTTTTCATCTTGATAGCTGATGTACCATGCTAAGTTCAAGTCTTTAATCGCAACTTTCAGCCACTTATCTTCAAGGAACTCAAAATCGCCATCTTCTAGAGCTTCTTTGAATACCATTTTCAAACCTTCTAATAAGGCTTTTTTCTGAACAGTTTGTGGCAATAACTGGACTGGAGATCGCAAAATTGATGCTGCGTTCTTTACTAGTTGACTGCGAATCTTGTTTAACACGCTAATTATCCGTTACTTTGTCATGAGAATGCTTATATTAAGCGATAGAGTAATACCTATACCTGTTATGCATCAATAAAAATTGTTTGTTTGCTTCATAAGCAGTTTTCATGGCGAAGCCATCTTTTTTTGAACTTACGTAGAGATTTGAAGCACTCACATTGATAAACCCTTTAATAACGGGATATTCAAAGTTATAGTTATCAAAACAGCGTTTTTATTACACGGAAGAATAATCAGGCTCTTTGGAGATCGGTAACCCCATAATGCCTTCGCAGCACCTAAAACATTGGTTTGTAAAGCTCACCTCAAATAGTCCTTTTTTCTTTGCCATCTTAGATAACGAGTATCGTTATCGAATGGTAAGTGAGCGCTATTGCGATATTACAGGTTTAGAACACGATGATGTTGTCGGTCTTACCGACGAACAAGTATTGGGTGAACAGTTTTATCATAAACTTCAGCCATACTATCAGCGTGCTTTTAGCGGAGAGCACATTGAGGCAGAAATTACTCTCGATGAAACTGACTTAGAAACTAGCCTTCATTTCAGTATTTCTCCAATTATTGAAGACAAGCAAACTCGATTTGTTGTTTTTCATGCCATCGATACCTCTGAAAAACAAATCCTTGTTCGCTCTCTTGAAGAGTCCGAAACAAAGTTTAGTAAGCTGACTCAGTTATTACCCGACGGCTTATTGCTGGTTGAAGATGACATCATCATCTCTGCAAACCCTGCCTCAGCACGATTGCTTGGCTTGAACTCACCACATGAATTACTTGGCGAAGAGCTCTCTAGGCTTTTTATCGATGAGAACAGTAAGAAAGTATTCAGTCATAAACTCAGTTCATTATTATCGGAAAAGCCGTTTATTTGCCTGACCAGTGCTCGCTGTGGCTTTGAACGTAAAGTTCAACTTAATGCTGATGTCACCGCTATTCTTGGTAGTGAATCTCAAATCATCTTGATTCAAGATGCGGATGACACACCAAAAAATTTATCGAATAGTACTGAAGACGCACATATCGATTCACTGACTAAGCTTTATAACCGATTTGGCTTTACCAAGCGTTTAGAACAGTTAATCAGAAGCCAAACACCACTCTTGGTCTTCTATCTTGATATCGACAACTTCAAAAACATCAATGACTCACTTGGTCATCATATTGGCGATAAAGTCATCCAAGAAGTTTCAGCCCGACTAAAACGTTTATTACCTAACCAAGCTATCATTGGCCACTTAGGTGGTGACGAGTTTGGCATCATCCTTCCTGAGCCTGAAAACTCAAGAATGGCGGAGATTATCTCTGATCGTATTATTTCCCTGATCAACCAACCTTTCGATCTGCATCACTTTAGTAAACGCCTCGCGTGTTCTATCGGTAGTGTTCGTTACCCAGAAGATGGTCAAGACGCGCGTATTCTGCTGCAAAACGCAGACACCGCTATGTACGAAGCAAAAGATCGCGGCCGTAACCGTCTGATTAAATTCAACGACCAGATGAACAAAGAAGCACGCATGCGTTTGTGGTTAGAGATCGAGCTACAAAAAGCGTTGCAGCAAAACGGTTTGGAAGTATGGTACCAGCCAAAAGTTAACGCGCGTGATTTCAGTATTAACGGCGCAGAAGCACTCGTACGTTGGAAGCACCCAGTCGAAGGCTACATTAGTCCAGGAGCATTTATCCCTGTAGCAGAGCGCGCAGGCTTGATTGAGCACCTTGGTCGTGTGGTAATGCGTGATGTATTTAACACAGTAAAACGCTGGAAACTGCAAGGTATCTTACCAGGCCGTGTGGCCATCAACCTCTCTCCAGAGCAATTTGGTAACCCGCAACTGATCGATTACATGGAAAAGCTACTACGCACTACCGAACTTGACCCAAGCTGCATTACCTTCGAGCTAACAGAAAGTGCGGTAATGAGCGACAGCGAACACACTTTGCAAATGCTTAATGCGATCAAGAAACTTGGCTTTGCATTGTCTATCGATGACTTCGGTACTGGTTACTCTTCCCTTTCCTACCTAGCCCGCTTTCCGATCGATGAGCTAAAAATCGACCGTGCGTTTATCAACGACATAGACACGCTACCGAAACAAGTCACGGTCATAGAGAACATCATCAACCTAGGTAAGTCACTGGATTTAACCGTAGTAGCGGAAGGCGTAGAAACCCATCAGCAAGCAACACTACTATCGAACCTGCAATGTAACTCGATTCAAGGCTTCCATTTCTACCGCCCTCAACCAAAACACGAAGTTGAAGAGTTGTTTGCGCAAAACCGCCGTCATAAGAACTGATCTCAACTACAGCAAAATCTGAGATTTCCCCCTTACTCTCAAGGGGGAAATCTCAACTTTATTGAGCTAAACCTAACTTAGGTCAATTTCGCTATTCATAATTCTTCATAAAATGCGGGCACCTTTTTATTCTCTATGATTGTGAGCATATGGAACTCTTGTGTCCTGCGGGTAACTTGCCTGCGCTAAAAACCGCGATTGATTGCGGTGCAGACGCCGTATACATCGGCTTTAAAGACGATACCAACGCTCGTCACTTTGCTGGCCTGAACTTCAACGGCAAGAAGCTTGAAAAAGCAGTGCAATACGTTCATGACCGCAACAAAAAGATCCACGTTGCGCTAAACACCTTTGCCCATCCAAATGGTTTCGACCGTTGGACAAATGCGGTCGACAATGCAGCGGCACTGGGTGTAGATGCGCTGATCGTGGCTGACATTGCGGTACTTGAGTACGCTGCTCGCAAATACCCAGAGCTAGAACTGCACCTGTCGGTACAGGCTTCAGCAACCAACGTTGCAGCAGTAGACTTCTACAAGCAAAACTTCAACGTCAAACGTGTTGTACTGCCTCGTGTATTGTCTATCCATCAGGTTAAACAGCTTTCACGCAATATCACCAGCGATGTTGAGCTAGAAGTCTTTGCTTTCGGTAGCCTATGCATCATGTCGGAAGGTCGTTGCTACCTATCGTCTTACATGACTGGCGAATCACCAAACACCGTTGGCGCGTGTTCTCCGGCGAAATACGTTCGCTGGCAAGAAACAGAAAATGGTCTGGAATCTCGTCTTAACGATATCCTGATCGATCGCTACAGCGCAGGTGAAAACGCGGGCTACCCGACCTTATGTAAGGGTCGTTTTGAAGCTGAAATCGAAGGCGAGAAAAAACGCTACCACGCACTGGAAGAGCCAACCAGCTTGAACACCCTGTCTATGCTGCCAGAACTGTTTGCTGCGAATGTCGCTTCAGTAAAAATTGAAGGTCGCCAGCGTAGCCCTGCGTACGTAGAACAAGTAACGCGCACATGGCGTGCTGCGATTGATCGCTACCAAGCAAACCCAGAAGCTTACCAAGTAGAAGCGGCTTGGGATGCAGCGTTGGCAAACGTGTCTGAAGGTACGCAAACCACACTTGGTGCTTACCACCGTAAATGGCAGTAGAGGTTAAGATGGATAACTCAATGAAATACGCGCTTGGTCCACTGTTGTACTTCTGGCCAAAGCAAGATGTTGAAGCGTTTTACGAACAAGCGAAATCAAGCTCTGCGGACATCATCTACCTTGGTGAAACCGTATGTTCAAAACGTCGTGAAATGAAGCCCGCACATTGGTTCGATATTGCGAAAGACTTGTCTGCATCTGGCAAACAAGTCGTTCTTTCAACGATGGCACTATTAGAAGCACCAAGTGAAGTGAACATCATGAAGAAGTACATCGACAATGGTGACTTCGCGATTGAAGCCAATGACGTGTCTGCAGTTCAACTGGCTTCTGAGCACAAAGTGCCTTTCGTCGTTGGCCCTGCGGTTAACACTTACAATGCGCACACGCTTAACTTGTTCCTAAAACAAGGCATGATCCGCTGGTGTATGCCTGTAGAGCTATCTCGTGAATGGCTCAGTAATACGCTGGTTCAATGTGATGAGCTTGGTATTCGCAATAAGTTTGAAGTAGAAGTATTCAGCCACGGTTATCTACCATTGGCTTACTCGGCACGCTGCTTTACCGCTCGTGCAGAAAACAAAGCTAAAGATGATTGCGAAACTTGCTGTATTAAATACCCAACAGGTATCCAAGTAAGCAGCCAAGAAGGTCAAGAAGTCTTTAACTTAAACGGCATCCAAACTCAGTCAGGTTACTGCTATAACCTGATCAACGATCTACCAAGCATGGAAGGTCTGGTTGATGTGGTTCGCCTAAGCCCACTGGGTCTCAGCACCTTCTCTGAACTGGATCAGTTCCGTTCAAACGAGAAAGGCACCAACCCTGGCAAAATCCAAGACCGCCAATGTAACGGTTACTGGCATCAACTTGCAGGTCTGGAAGTGAAGAACATCTAATCTCTGCTTACGATTTCAAAGCAATAAAAAAGCGAGGTACTGACCTCGCTTTTTTTACATCTTTTCGTCGTTAAGAGACTTGAACACTCGGCTCTGCTGAGCTCTCGTTCATTAGCTTCTTAATATCACGCCACAACATTGTCATCACCACTAAACTCAAGGCGATGTTGGACAGTGGGAATGCAATCCAAATACCCGTCACACCCAACAGCTTCGGCATAATGAACAAGAACGGTAATTGAATCACCATATTACCGATGGTCACGAACATGGCTTTACTGCCTTTGTTGACTGATTGGTAGTACGCCGCGGCAACCACTAAGAACCCATCTAAGAACAATGCAAACATATGGAGACGAATACCGACCACCGTCGCATCAATCAGATTCTGGTCAGCATTGTTGAACACCGATACAAACTCGTATGGGAAGATGTTCATCAAAATAACAAACGCAACTCCACCAAGTACAGAAGTGCCCATTGCGACCTTTAACAGCTTACGAATGTTATCTTGGTTGCGCGCGCCATGGTTGTAGCTCACCAAAGGTTGCATACCATTGGCAATGCCTTCTGCAATCAAATAGTAAACCGTCACGATGTAGCCCAAAATAGCGTAGGCACCAATTAACAACGCGCTGCCGTATTGGGCAAACAATGCGTTATGCAGCGCGACCATCATTGAGCCATAAGCGTACATAAAGAAGCTCGACGTGCCAATCATGACAATCTTAGGAATGACATCAAACTGCATCTTCAAATCGCTGAAAGACAAGCGCATGTTGGCTCTGGAAGTAAAGAAGTACCCCACCCCCAAAATCGTCACAACCATCTGCGCCAGAGCGGTAGCAATAGCAGCACCGGTAAGCTCCCAGCCAAGCCAAGCGATAAAAAGATAGTCGAGTACGATATTGATCACCGCACCGATCACCATCAGGATGGTGGCTAAGTTAGGGCTATCATCATTACGAAGCAAAAATGGCACCGCAATCGAGCCTAGCGAGAACACACACGCCACGCTAAGAATGTGTAGGTATTGCAAGCCTAGCTCGTACACTCGCCCTTCTGCGCCCTGCCAGCGAATAAAGTCATCGGCGAAGAAGAACAAGATTGTCGCTACGACAGGCATCAAAGCAACTAAAAGCAAAAGGCCGGTTGAGAGAATGCGTTTAGCACCTTCACTGTCTTTTTCACCTTGCTTGATAGAGGCCAGCGCCCCCGTACCTACCCCGACCATCATACCGATACCAAGTATCGAGCCAATGATCGGCCAAGCAACGTTGATCCCCGCTAATCCATCAGCACCGACATAACGACCGATAAAAATGCCATCAACAACTTGGTATAAGCCGTTAACCAACATGGCTGCGACGGTCGGAATTGTGTATTTCCAAAACTGTTTATAGATAGAGTTTTGCATGACTACCACCAATAGTTAGCAAGGCTAACTAAATAGATAAAAGAATAAAAATAAGTTTAGTTTCCGAGCGCTTTATCCAGTAGCGCTTTCAATTGCTGTGCTTCTTGCTTATCAAGTTTACGCATCAGTTGTTCAGAAATATCCTTATATACCACCTGTTCAAGGGACATTTCTGCGATCACTTCTTCCGTTAGCAAAACACGCTTTGAACGCGCATCTTCGTTACAAGCGATGCGTCTAACCAAGCCCTTTTTCTCCAAACGAACCACCATATTTGAAGCTGAAGGTTTGGTGACTTGCAGCTCTTCAGCCAAGTCAGTGATACGCACACCTTCTGGATGAAGCTGAATCACTCGTAAGTAATCGAACTCATTAAAGCTCAAATGTGAAAGCGGATCTTCCTTGGCATAAACACGCCACGCTTTAGCGCAAAAACGCTCTAAATCAATCAGGCTTTTTTCTAATGCCACTGTAATTTGCCTATTTAGTTAGCAAGGCTAACTATTTTAGTGAAGCAGCCTAATTTCTTCAAGTACAAAAAAGCCGCTCTAGTTGAGCGGCTAAAAAACTATTATTGCTGAGTACTTTCTGCTTTAATTTTTGCTAAACGTTCTTGCTGTAGCTTTTCGTAAATCTGAGTCAGCTCAACAAATGAATAGCGGTGTTCCACATACTCATAGACATTGAACGAAATCGCTAATTTATATAGCGATATAGCATCTGCTACATCACCCTCTAGTTGATAACGTTTGCCGAGATAGAAATAAGTTTCCGTTAAACGCTCTGCTAGGCGGTGATTCTCTCGCGTCCCTTCCATGATAGCTTTCAGTGCTGCGTCATCAGGCACATCTCTCAGCATAATGGCGACTAAAACCCACCCCCACTCTTCGCTAATATCGCGTTGATATCTTTGCTGTAGGTTTGCCTTCGCTAACTCTGGATTTTGCTCTGCTTCAATAATGTATAACCACAATGCTCGAAAAGGATCTTTAGGGTTCTCTTCGTAGTGCTTTGTCATATCTTCCATAGCAAGATCAATTCGACCACCATAGTACAAAGCAATCGCACGGTTACGTTCCGCATAAGAGTTCTCTGGCGCAAGCTCTAATGTTGAATCAAATGCTTCATAAGCCGCGTCGAACTCACCTAGTTGAGTAAAGTAAACGCCAAGCAGATTGAATATATCTGGCTGAGCAGGATTTAGCTGTAGTGACTGATTAAAATCAAGGCGAGCGAGATCTCTCAAACCAACGCTATCGTAGTAACTCCCGCGCTCATAATGCATTTTAGCTCGCACTTCATCACTAAGATCTGGTCGTTGTAATAACTGAGATAGCCGTGCGATCTGAACCTCTTGCTGCACGCTAGGCTGCAACGGCACAGCCATCGGTGGATATACCCACTGCTGAGAGGTTTGTTGAGAAGTGCTAGCGCACCCCGTCAATGCAATTGCGATACATAAACTTGCGGTTTGAAACCATTTCACTAATTGATACTCCTGTTTGGACCGCCTTTAACTCACGATGTATTAATGCACTATAGGATATTTCTGTCCATCAAATACAATTAAAAATAGTAAGTTAAAAAAAGGGGAGCGAAAATGCTCCCCTTTTATAGCACGTTTTCAGGCCGTTAATCTAATAAAAGACCAAAGCCCAAATCAGTATTACTCGTCTTTAGCAGCAGGTGCTTCAGCAGCTTCTTCAGCTGGCTTTTCTACCGCTTCTTTCATGCTTAGACGTACACGACCTTGGCGGTCGATTTCAAGAACTTTAACTTGAACTTCTTGACCTTCAGTTAGGTAATCAGACACTTTCTCAACACGCTTTTCAGCAATTTGAGAGATGTGTACTAGACCATCTTTACCAGGAAGAATAGTAACGAATGCACCGAAGTCAGCTAGGCGAGCAACTTTACCTGTGTAGATACGGCCCACTTCAACTTCTGCAGTGATCTCTTCGATACGACGGATTGCTTCTTTCGCAGCTGTACCTTCAGTTGCAGCAATCTTAATTGTACCGTCGTCTTCGATTTCGATAGTTGTACCTGTCTCTTCAGTTAGAGCACGGATAACTGCACCACCTTTACCGATAACGTCTTTGATCTTCTCTGCGCTGATCTTCATTGTGTGAATGCGAGGAGCGAACTCAGAGATGTCTTCACGAGCACCAGAGATAGCTTCATCCATTACAGATAGGATGTGCTTACGTGCACCTTGCGCTTGGTTAAGAGCAATTTGCATGATTTCTTTAGTGATACCTTCGATCTTGATATCCATCTGAAGTGCAGTGATACCAGTGTTAGTACCCGCTACTTTAAAGTCCATGTCACCTAGGTGGTCTTCGTCACCAAGGATGTCAGAAAGAACAACGAAGTCGTCGCCTTCTTTAACTAGACCCATTGCGATACCCGCAACAGAAGCTTTAATTGGAACACCTGCATCCATAAGTGCTAGAGAAGTACCACATACAGAAGCCATTGAAGAAGAACCGTTAGATTCTGTGATTTCTGATACTACACGTACTGTGTATGGGAACTCATCAACAGAAGGCATTACTGCTGCGATACCGCGTTTAGCCAGTTTACCGTGACCGATTTCACGACGCTTAGGAGAACCTACAAAACCAGTTTCACCAACACAGTATGGAGGGAAGTTGTAGTGTAGTAGGAAGTGATCTTTACGCTCACCAGTTAGCTCGTCGATGATTTGAGCATCACGCTGCGTACCTAGAGTCGCAGTTACTAGAGCCTGAGTTTCACCACGTGTAAATAGTGATGAACCGTGTGTACGAGGAAGAACACCAGTACGTACGTCTAGCGCACGAACCATGTCTTTTTCACGGCCGTCGATACGTGGGTTACCAGCGATGATGCTGCGACGTACAACTGTCTTCTCTAGATCGTGGAAGATAGTGTGGATTTCTTTTGTGTTCGCTTCTGGATCTTCAGCAAGTAGCACGTCGTTTACTTCACCAGCGATCTCGTGGATGCGGTCGTAACGAGCCATCTTCTCAGTGATTTGGTAAGCTTCAACAAGCTTAGCTTCAGCCAGTTCAGCGATCTTGTTTACAAGTGCTGTGTTCTCTTCTGGAGCAACCCAATCCCAAGCAGGAGTCGCAACTTCAGCAGCAAACTCGTTGATTGCGTTGATCACTGTTTGTTGTTGGTCGTGGCCGTAAACAACCGCTGATAGCATTTCTTCTTCAGTTAGGTTGTCAGCTTCTGACTCAACCATTAGTACTGCAGATTCAGTACCCGCAACAACTAGGTCTAGCTTAGAAGCTTCTAGCTCTGTGTTGCTTGGGTTAAGTACTAGTTGACCGTCGATGTGACCAACACGTGCAGCACCGATAGGACCGTTGAACGGAATACCAGAGATAGCTAGCGCCGCAGAAGTACCGATCATAGTTACGATATCAGGTTGAACATCTGGGTTAACAGATACTACCGTTGCGATAACTTGTACTTCGTTTTTGAATGCATCTGGGAAAAGTGGACGGATTGGACGGTCGATTAGACGAGCCGTTAGCGTTTCACCTTCAGATGGTCGACCTTCACGCTTGAAGAAACCACCAGGGATTTTACCTGCAGCGTAAGTACGCTCTTGGTAGTTAACTGTTAGCGGGAAGAAGTCTTGACCTTCAACTGCTTCTTTTTTACCAACTACAGAAACGAATACTGCTGTATCGTCCATAGTTACCATAACGGCTGCCGTAGCTTGACGTGCGATAACGCCAGTTTCTAGAGTAACTGTGTGGTTACCGTACTGGAACGTTTTAACAACTGGTTTTTCGAACATTGTTATTCCTTGTTTCTAAGCGCATCGATGGACTTGCTCAGAGAGTATTGATTGATACTCAAGACATTACGAATCGCGACTAGTGAAAACAAACTGACATGGTGTGCAATTCGCTTTTAATAGTCGCGACCTTTTGGTCGACGTGGTTGACTGTAATGCAATGAGTCTTTGTGAAAATCTCAAAACGAGATTTAGCCGCGTGTAGTATAACGACTTAAATAGGATTTGGCTAAGCTATAGCAATTAAATTAAGTAGCGGGCAACAAAAAAGGGGCTAAAAGCCCCTTTTTCGACAAACTGTTCTATGCAGCCGCTGATTAGCGACGTAGGCCTAGACGCTTGATTAGATCTTGGTAACGAGAAAGGTTTTTACCTTTCAGGTAGTCAAGAAGCTTACGACGGCGAGAAACCATACGTAGAAGACCACGACGGCTGTGGTGATCGCCTTTGTGCGCTTTGAAGTGACCTTGTAGGTGGTTGATAGAAGCTGTAAGTAGAGCTACTTGAACTTCTGGTGAACCAGTGTCGCCTTCGCCTTGTGCGTATTCTGCAACGATTGCTGCTTTAGTTTCTGCATTCAGAGACATAATTCTCTCCTAATAAGAGTAGGTTTAAAGTTGTAGCAGCCAATCTCTGATTCAGCCGCTACGCGAAGCGCGAATTATAGGGAAGTTTCCTTATACGCGCAATATAAAAATACCGGCGATTTCGCCGGTATTTTCAATTCACAGACAAGCTTATGCTTCGTCGCGGAACACCACCAAACGTTTTGGTGCGACTTTTCCATCGTCGTTCACTTCTGCAACACCAATAAAGAGCTTGTCTTCACCGGAGGTCATGCGAATTGGTGTACCTTCCGGAGCACCAAACACTTGGACTGGCATGCCGTGCTGTACTAAGTTAGTCAGCTCAGCGTTGAGATTTACCTCTGGCAAGTCTTCTACTGCGGTATCCATTGGCAACAACAGTGGATCAAGCAACTCTTTAGGCGCGACTTCGTCACGATGCGCTTGCTCTAGCAGCTCATTAAGTTGCTCTAGCGTCACCATTTTTTCGTACGGGTATTTAGCAACACCAGTACGACGAAGCATAGTCACGTGTGCGCCACAGCCAAGCATTTCACCTAGGTCATCAACGATAGTACGAATGTAAGTGCCTTTGGAGCAATGCACTTCCATCTCAACTTCGTCACCTTCAAAGCGGTGAAGCACGATCTCATATACCGTGATCTTACGAGATTCACGCGGCACTTCAATGCCTTTACGAGCGTACTCGTAGAGCGGCTTACCTTGGTATTTCAATGCTGAGAACATTGAAGGTACTTGGTCTGATTCACCACGGAACGTATCAATGCACGCTTCTAGCTTCTCTAGATTCACGTCAATAGGACGCGTCTCTACCACTTCGCCATCAGAGTCAGATGTGTCAGTACGCTCACCAAGCTTTGCGATTACGCGGTAGCGCTTGTCTGAATCCAACAAGAACTGAGAGAACTTGGTTGCTTCGCCTAAGCAGATTGGCAACATGCCCGTCGCTAGTGGGTCCAATGCACCGGTATGACCCGCTTTCTCAGCAAAGTAGATACGTTTTACTTTTTGCAGTGCATCATTGGAAGAAATACCTGTTGGTTTATCCAACAAGATAACGCCATTAATTGGACGACCTTTACGACGACGAGCCATTACTCTTCCCCTGCCTGATCTTCTTCGCGACCTGAATCTTGCTGTTTACGCTTGTCTTCGCTAACCACTTCAGAAACTAGGTTAGACATACGCATACCTTCTACTAGCGTGTTGTCGTAGTAGAAACGGATTTCAGGAGTCAAACGTAGGCGAATACGCTTGCCTAGCATCATACGGATGTGTACTTCGTGTTCACGTAGCGCTGCTAAGCATGATTCTGGCGTTTGCTCACCCACACATAGGAAAGTAACGAACACTTTTGCGTAAGCAAGATCGCGTGATACTTCTACATCAGAAATCGTAACCATGCCTAGGCGAGAGTCACGAACTTCACGTTGAAGGATCATCGCAAGTTCTTTTTGCAGCTGCTGTGATACGCGCTGCGTGCGGCTAAATTCTTTTGACATATTCATTCTCTTAAATAGAAAGAATGGGGGGATGGTCAAGCCAGCCCCCCATGGTGTATTCAACAACCAATTACTATTTGTCTTTCAGACGGTTAGTAATTTTAGTCAATTAGTCTAGAGTACGTTTGATTTCAACGATTTCGAATACTTCGATCTGGTCGCCTACGCGAACGTCGTTGTAGTTCTTAACGCCGATACCACACTCGTAACCATTCTTAACTTCTTGAACGTCATCTTTAAAGCGACGTAGTGACTCTAGTTCACCTTCGTAGATAACAACGTTATCGCGTAGTACGCGGATTGGGTTGCTACGCTTAATCAGACCTTCAGTAACCATACAACCAGCGATTGCGCCCAGTTTCGGTGACTTAAATACGTCACGTACTTCAGCAAGACCAATGATTTCTTGCTTGAATTCTGGAGCAAGCATACCGCCCATTGCTTGTTTAACTTCGTCAATCAATTGGTAAATGATTGAGTAGTAACGTAGATCAACGCTTGCAGCTTCAATCGCACGACGAGCAGATGCATCAGCACGTACGTTAAAGCCAAGGATGATTGCGTTAGAAGCTTCTGCAAGAACTGCATCAGTTTCTGTAATACCACCAACACCAGAACCAACGATGTTTACTTTCACTTCGTCAGTAGACAGTTTCAGTAGTGAGTCAGCAATCGCTTCCACAGAACCTTGTACGTCTGCTTTAAGAACTACGTTTAGCTCAGCAACTTCACCAGCCGTCATGTTAGAGAACATGTTCTCTAGTTTAGATTTCTGCTGACGAGCAAGTTTCACTTCACGGAACTTACCAGCACGGTAGTTCGCTACTTCACGTGCTTTACGCTCGTCACGTACTACTGTTGCTTCATCACCTGAAGAAGGTACGCCTGAAAGACCTAGGATCTCTACAGGGATAGATGGACCAGCTACTGTGATTTCTTTACCTAGTTCGTCACGCATCGCACGAACGCGGCCGTATTCTTGACCACAAAGAACGATGTCGCCTTTGTTTAGCGTACCAGATTGAACTAGTACTGTTGCTACTGGACCACGACCTTTATCTAGGCGAGATTCAACAACAACACCAGACGCCATACCTTCTGCTACAGCTGTAAGTTCTAGAACTTCAGACTGAAGAAGGATTGCTTCTAGAAGACCGTCGATGTTTGTACCCTGTTTAGCAGAGATGTGAACGAACATGTTCTCACCGCCCCATTCCTCAGGGATTACGTCGTATTGAGCTAGCTCATTCTTAACGTTGTCTGGGTTCGCGTCTTCTTTATCGATCTTGTTCACAGCAACGATTAGTGGAACGCCTGCCGCTTTCGCGTGCTGGATCGCTTCAACTGTTTGTGGCATTACGCCATCGTCTGCAGCTACTACTAGAACTACGATATCTGTCGCTTGAGCACCGCGAGCACGCATTGCAGTAAACGCTGCGTGTCCAGGAGTATCAAGGAACGTGATCATACCGTTGTCAGTTTCAACGTGGTAAGCACCGATGTGCTGTGTAATACCACCCGCTTCACCTGAAGCAACGTGTGTACGACGAATGTAGTCAAGTGTTGACGTTTTACCGTGGTCAACGTGACCCATGATAGTTACAACTGGAGCACGTGGTACTGCTTCTGCGTTTGTATCACGATCAGATAGTACTGCTTCTTCCAGTTCGTTCTCTTTACGAAGAACTACCTTGTGACCCATTTCTTCAGCAACAAGTTGTGCTGTTTCTTGGTCGATCACTTGGTTGATAGTCGCCATAGCGCCCATCTTCATCATTACTTTGATAACTTCTGTCGCTTTAACCGACATCTTGTTAGCAAGTTCAGAAAGAACGATTGTCTCACCAATCACTACGTCTTGTTTCGCTACAGTCGCAGACTTGTCGAAACCGTGTTGCATTGAAGTCGGCTTAGCAAGTTTGCCTTTGTTACGGCCTTTACCACCACGTTGGTTACGACCACCGCGAGATTGATCTTCTTTCGCTGGTTTCTTCTTCTTACGACGAGCACCACCTTCTTCTTTACGGTCAGCTGCATCTTCCGCTTCACGAGCGTAACGAGAAGTGGTTACATGGTAATCAGAGTTCTCAAGTTCTTTCTTCTTAGACTCTTCTTCAGACCAACGAGCTTCGTTCTCTTCTGCAAGTTTACGAGCTTCTTCAACAAGCTTAGCTGCTTCTTGCTCAGCTTTACGTTGGGCTTCTTCTTCCTGACGACGCTTTAGCTCGTCAGCTTCTTTCTTCGCTTGCGTATTAACATCCGCATTTTTTGCATTCATTTCTTTCTTAGCCTTTTCAGCTTGTGCGCGTTTTGCCTTTTCTTCAGCTTCACGTTTTGCATCCGCTTCACGTTTTGCTTTTTCTTCGGCTTCGCGCTGTGCTTTCTCTGCAGCTTCACGTTTGGCTTGTTCTTCTGCCTCACGCTTCGCAAGCTCTTCAGCTTCACGTTTTGCTGCTTCCTCAGCCTCACGTTTTGCGTCGTCTTCGATAGTGCTGCGCTTCACATATGTGCGCTTCTTACGCACTTCTACTTGAACATCCTTACTTTTGCCGCCACCTGCTGCAACACTTAATGTGCTACGAGTCTTACGTTGAAGCGTCAGTCTAGTAGGTTCAGATTCGCCCGACGTATCGCCGTGCTCTTTCTTCAGGTGAGAGAGAAGCTTCTGCTTCTCCTCATCCGAGACATGGTCAGAACTCGCTTTGTTCATGCCTGCGTCAGCAAGTTGTTCCATTAAGCGGTCGACTGGAGTACCAATCTCTTCACTCAGTGCTTTAACTGTTAATTGTGTCATGCCGCTTCCTCCTTGCTGATATTATGCTTCTTCGCCGAACCAACAGATGTTACGCGCAGCCATAATAAGCTCACCTGCACGCTCTTCTGTCAGGCCATCAATACCTTCTAAATCATCGATACCTTGGTCAGCCAAGTCTTCTAGTGTTGCCACGCCTTTCGCTGCCAATTTAAACGCCATTTCGCGCTCTAGGCCTTCAAGACCTAGTAGGTCTTCAGCAGGCTCTAGACCTTCAAATGACTCTTCTTGCGCTAGAGCGATTGTCGTTAGTGCGTCTTTAGCACGGCTACGAAGTTCTTCTACAAGTTCTTCGTTCAGACCATCAACTTCTAGTAGTTCGTTAACTGGAACGTACGCAACTTCTTCTAGCGTTGAGAAGCCTTCTTCAACAAGCAGTTGAGCGAAGTCTTCTTCAATGTCTAGGTACTTCATGAAGTTTTCGATAGATGCTTGAGACTCTTCAGCATGCTTCTTCTGAAGATCCGCCACTGTCATTACGTTTAGTTCCCAACCAGTCAGTTGAGATGCTAGACGTACGTTTTGACCGTTACGACCGATAGCTTGTGCTAGGTTGTCTGCCTCAACAGCGATGTCCATTGAGTGTGCATCTTCATCAACAATGATAGAAGCAACATCAGCTGGTGCCATTGCGTTGATTACGAATTGAGCTGGGTTATCGTCCCAAAGAACGATATCGATACGCTCACCGCCTAGTTCGCCAGATACAGCTTGTACACGTGCACCACGCATACCAACACACGCACCTACAGGGTCGATACGTTTGTCGTTTGTTTTAACAGCAATCTTAGCGCGAGAACCTGGATCACGTGCAGCACCTTTCAGTTCAATGATTTCTTCAGCGATTTCTGGCACTTCTACACGGAACAGTTCAGCCAACATTTCTGGCTTAGAACGTGTAATGAAAAGTTGGAAACCACGGGCTTCTGGAGCAACTTTGTAAAGAAGACCACGAACACGGTCACCTGGACGGAAGTTTTCACGAGGAAGTTGGTCATCACGAAGAATAACCGCTTCTGCGTTATTACCTAGGTCAAGAACGATCGTCTCACGGTTTACTTTCTTAACAGCACCAGTGATAAGATCACCTTCGTTGTCAATGAACTGTTCTACGATCTGTGCGCGCTCTGCTTCACGTACTTTTTGTACAATAACTTGCTTCGCAGTTTGCGTTGTAATTCGGTCGAATGTAACAGAAGGGATATCGTCTTCTACGAAATCACCTAGTTGAAGATCTGCATCTTCATATTGTGCAGCTTCTAGTGAGATTTCTTTTGTTGGGTTTTCAACTTCATCAACAACCAACCAACGGCGGAATGTTTCAAACTCACCCGTTTTACGGTCAATGGCAACACGCACATCGATTTCGATTTCGTATTTTTTCTTTGTAGAAGTTGCTAGAGCAATCTCAAGAGCTTCAAAGATACGCTCACGAGGTACCGCTTTTTCATTCGATACCGCTTCTGCTACCGCTAAAATTTCTTTACTCATTGTATTTAGCCTCTAAGCTTCAAATTTTTTAGGGAACTAAAATTTAGGGATCAGGTTAGCTTTTGAAATGTTACTTAGAGCAAACTCTTCTTGTTGCCCCTCACAAGTAACTGCAATTGTCTCACCATCTACGCTGTGGATAATGCCTTTCCACTTACGACGGTTTGCAACAGCCATTTTCAATACGATGCTGACCTCGTGACCAATAAATTGCTCGTAATGTGCTGCTTTGAAAAGTGGTCTTTCTAAGCCTGGAGAAGAAACTTCTAGGCTGTAAGCAACAGAAATTGGATCTTCAACGTCTAATACCGCACTTACCTGATGGCTAACTTCTGCACAGGCATCTACGTTAATACCATTTTCATGGTCGATGTAGATACGTAACGTTGAGTGCGCACCCGCACGAATAAATTCTAATCCAACTAACTCGTAGCCTGTTGCCTCTACTGGAGCTTCAAGCATTTCAGTAAGTTGTCTTTCTAAACCAGTCATTTTAACCACTCCAGAAACAAAAAAAGGGCTCAGAGCCCAATCAAAAAACCAAGCAGTATTTGAGTAATTATAAAAACTCAGATAACAAAAAACCCCGAAAAGTCGGGGTTTTATGCTGCTGGACCCTGATACGTTAAGAATAGCAAAAAGTGCTTTTCTTAACTCACAGTGTGGTTAGCACTGTGCAAACTTGCCAATCGAGTCATTCTTTCCAACGAAAGAAGAGATTGGTTGCGGGGGCCGGATTTGAACCGACGACCTTCGGGTTATGAGCCCGACGAGCTACCAAGCTGCTCCACCCCGCGTCCGACTTGCTGAGCATTATACCGCCAAACAAGTGATTTACAAGTTTGTAAATTTATGGTGCCGAGAGAGGGACTCGAACCCTCACACCAAAGGCACTAGCACCTCATGCTAGCGTGTCTACCAATTTCACCATCTCGGCTACACAAACCTTACAGCTTATTGAGGAATTTCATCACCAGTTGGTGCTGGAACTTCACTCGCTGCATCATTAACTTGCTCTACAACTTGTTGTTGACCTAGTGTTGGATCAACCCATTGAGATTCTGTCTTATGTGTAGACATACGACCAAGTAGCAAGCTAACGATAAAGAATACTGTTGCTAAAATAGCAGTTGTTCGGGTTAGGAAATTACCTGAGCCGCTTGCACCAAACACTGTGTTTGAAGCACCAGCACCGAACGAGGCTCCCATATCTGCGCCTTTACCTTGTTGAATCAACACAAGGCCAATCACACCAAGCGCTGCCAACAGGTAAATCACAAGTAGAACTGAAAACATTTTTTCCACCTATGTTCCAAATTGTTGAGCCAGCGCCGTTCATAAGTTCAAACAATGAGCATTACGAACAAGGCTAGCGACCTCCTGACTGGAGGCCGAGCAATACTAGCGAAAGCCAGCAACGCTGACAAGGGGAAATTGCCAAAAAAACAATGGCAAAAGCCCAAGCGGTCAAAAAAAGGGCAAAACTTACTCTTAATTCACCACATTAACCTAAGAAAACTTAGCAGTTATCTTTGATTGCTTGAGCGATCTTTAACGCAGAACTCTGAACTAAGTCAGCATCTTCACCTTCAACCATCACCCTTAGTAAAGGCTCTGTGCCTGACTTACGCAGAAGAACACGGCCTTTTTCACCTAGTTCAGATTCTACTTCAGCCACCGCATCAAGCACGGCACTAGCCTCGAGAGGATTGCTATCACCTTCAAAACGTACATTTTCTAGCACTTGAGGGTACAAGGTCATACCTTGAGACAAATCATGTAGTGACATCTCACTGCCAACAATAGAAGCAAGCACCTGTAGTGCAGCTACGATAGCATCTCCGGTCGTAACCTTGTCCAGCAAAATCACGTGACCAGAGTTTTCTGCACCGATCTTCCACCCTTTTTCTAGCAAGCGCTCCATAACATAACGGTCACCGACTGCTGCACGCACGAATGGAATACCTAATTGCTTCAGACCATTTTCCATGCCTAGGTTGGTCATTAGTGTACCAACCACACCGCCTTTTAGTTCGCCTCGGCGTAACGCATCACGTGCGATGATATAAGCAATCTGGTCACCGTCGACCTTGTTACCTAAATGGTCAACCATGATGATTCGGTCGCCATCACCATCGAACGCAAGGCCAAGATGAGCTTGCTCTTCTACAACACGTTTTTGTAATGCACGGACGTCTGTCGCACCGACTTCATCATTGATGTTAGTACCATTTGGTTCCACACCCATTGCAACAACATCTGCACCTAGCTCTTTGAATACGTTAGGAGCGATGTGGTAAGTTGCGCCGTGTGCACAGTCAACTACGATCTTCACATTGGCAAGACTAAGCTCTGATGGGAAAGTGCTCTTACAAAATTCAATATAACGACCTGCTGCATCATTTAGGCGAGTTGCTTTACCAAGCTCGGCAGATTCCACACATTCAATGTCTTTATCTAGCTCTGCTTCGATAGCCAATTCGATATCATCCGGAAGCTTAGTACCTTCAGATGAGAAAAACTTGATGCCGTTATCGTAGTATGGGTTGTGTGACGCTGAAATAACGATACCCGCTTCCGCTCGGAAGGTTTGCGTCAGATAAGCAACTGCCGGTGTTGGCATTGGACCGGTAAAGGTCGCTTTCAGACCAGCCGCAGCAAGACCCGCTTCTAACGCAGACTCAAGCATGTAGCCAGAAATACGCGTATCTTTACCAATAATAACTTTTTTAGTGCCTTGTTTCGCTAATACACGACCAGCCGCCCAGCCAAGCTTGAGTACAAAGTCAGGTGTAATTGGGTATTGACCCACTTTTCCACGCACACCATCGGTACCAAAGTAACGTCTTTTATCAGACATATAACGTTCCTTAATTCTTTTAGATATTGTTTTTCGTCATCTCTACAACTTTCATTGCTTCAATGGTTTCTTCGAAGTCATGAACTCGGATAATCTGAGCACCTTTCATCGCCGCAATGGTCGCACAAACCACGCTAGCGTTGGTGCATTCAGCTGCGGGTTTATCCAACAACTTAAAGATCATCGATTTACGTGAAATGCCAGCCAAAATTGGCAGACCAAATTCGTGAAACTTCTCGAGATGAGCAAGCATATGATAATTGTGTTCAATTGTTTTGCCAAAGCCAAAACCTGGGTCGAGAATAAGTTGTGACTTATCAATACCGACCGCTTCGCAAGCTGCAATACGCTCTTTGAGAAATGCCGCGACATCTTCCATCAGATCATCGTATTGAGGATTGGCCTGCATCGTACGTGGTTGGCCTTTCATGTGCATCAAGCAAATTGGCAAGTTTGCTTTCGCTGCCACTTCTAACGCCCCTGGCTCTTGAAGTGCGCGCACGTCGTTAATTAAGTCTGCCCCGGCCTCAATGGCTTGATGCATTACCTCGGCTTTACTTGTGTCAATAGAAATCCAAACATCATGTTTTTCACGGATCGCTTTGATCACAGGGACAACACGCTGTAATTCTTCTTCTAGTGAAACATCCGGGGCTCCAGGGCGAGTCGACTCTCCACCGATATCGATGATGCTGACACCAGCAGCAATCATTCTCTCAGCTTGAGCAAGTGCAAGTTCAAGTGAGTTGAACTTACCACCATCAGAGAATGAGTCAGGAGTGACATTGAGAATCGCCATAACATGCGGACGAGAAAGGTCGAGAGATTTGCTGTTTGCTTTAATAATCATAGCTTTAATAATCACAACATATACAAAAACCCCGAGCTTAACTCGGGGTTTATTATCAAAGGCTACTCTTTATTCAGAGTCTTTCTTTTCTGGCGCTTCGCTTGAAGTCGCTTCTTGAGATGCAGGTTGCTCTACTGGTTTTGTAGACTCTTCCGACTTCTCTTCAACTTTTGCTTCAGGTTTAGCCTGAGGCTTATCGTTGTCTTCTGGTTTGCTTGCAGGCTTATCACCCCAACCAGCAGGTTCACGAATCTCAGTCTTACGCTCCATCAAGTCTTCAATCTGGCCAGCATCAATGGTCTCATACTTCATTAGCGCATCTTTCATCGCATGCATGATGTCCATGTTGTCTTCCAAGATTTTCTTCGCACGGTCATAGTTACGGTCGATGATCTTACGAACTTCATCATCAATAAGTTTTGCCGTGTCATCAGACATGTGTTTAGTCTGAGTCACACTACGACCTAGGAACACTTCACCTTCTTCTTCCGCGTAAAGTAGCGGACCAAGTTTTTCAGAGAAGCCCCATTGCGTTACCATTTTACGCGCAATGTCTGTTGCACGTTCGATATCGTTAGAAGCACCTGTCGATACTTTGTCAGCACCGTAGATAAGCTCTTCCGCTAGACGGCCACCGTACAAGCTAGAGACCATAGATTCTAGGTGTTGGCGAGACATGCTCACGCGGTCTTGCTCTGGTAGGTACATCGTCACACCCAACGCGCGACCACGTGGAATGATAGACACTTTGTACACTGGATCGTGTTCTGGAACGAGACGACCAACAATCGCGTGACCCGCTTCGTGGTATGCTGTTGACTCTTTCACTTCTTCAGACATCACCATTGAACGGCGCTCTGCACCCATCATGATTTTGTCTTTTGCCAGTTCAAACTCAACCATAGAAACGTTGCGCTTGTTACCACGCGCAGCAAACAATGCAGCTTCGTTTACTAAGTTTGCTAGGTCAGCACCAGAGAAGCCTGGAGTACCACGTGCGATTAGAGAAGGCTCTACGTCACCCGCTAGAGGCACTTTACGCATGTGAACTTTTAGGATCTGCTCACGACCACGTACGTCTGGAAGACCAACAACGACTTGGCGGTCAAAACGGCCAGGACGCAATAGCGCAGGATCAAGTACGTCAGGACGGTTAGTCGCAGCGATAACAATGATACCCTCGTTGCCTTCAAAACCATCCATCTCTACAAGCATTTGGTTTAGCGTTTGTTCACGTTCATCGTGACCACCACCAACACCTGCACCACGTTGACGACCAACCGCATCGATCTCATCGATGAAGATGATACAAGGTGCTGCTTTCTTCGCTTGTTCAAACATGTCACGCACACGAGATGCACCAACACCAACGAACATTTCTACGAAGTCAGAACCAGAGATAGTAAAGAATGGTACTTTTGCTTCACCTGCAATGGCTTTCGCTAATAGCGTTTTACCAGTACCAGGAGGACCAACCATTAGAACACCCGTCGGAATCTTACCGCCCAATTTCTGGAAGCGGCTTGGATCACGTAGGTAGTCCACCAGTTCTTTTACGTCTTCTTTTGCTTCGTCACAACCTGCAACATCCGCAAAAGTTGTCTTGATTTGTTCTTCGCTCATCATGCGAGCTTTACTCTTACCGAAAGACATAGCGCCTTTACCGCCGCCGCCTTGCATTTGACGCATGAAGAAAATCCATACACCAATCAGTAAGATCATTGGGAACCAAGAAATGAAAATTGTGCCAAGTAGGCTTTGCTCTTCAGGAGGCGTACCTTGCACTTTCACGTTTTGGTTAATTAGGTCATCTAGAAGCTTCTGATCATACACTGGCATGTAAGTGACCATTTTGGCACCACCGCCACGACGAACGAAACTAATTTCACCGTCTTTAAAAGTTGCTTCTTGAATCTGGCCTTGGCCAACTTCCTGTACAAACGTGGTGTAATCCACGGTTCTGCCATTGCTCTCTCCAGGGCCAAAGCTCTGGAATACCGACATCAACACGACAGCGATAACAAGCCACAGAATTAAATTTTTTGCCATGTCACTCAAGGTGTCAGCCTCTCGATAACTAATTGTAATTAAAGGTAGGGTACTACAGTTTATAAGCTGTAGCTATAGTGTTAACCATGCTCTAAACGAGCGAAATAGTTAACCTTTGTAACCAGTGGCTACAACAAAGACCTCTCGTGAGCGAGCTCGCGATGAGTCTGGTTTTCTGATTTTTACGACTTTAAACATGTCTCGGACTTCTTTCACAAATTGATCGAAGCCTTCACCCTGGAAAACCTTTACGACAAAGCTACCATTAGGTGCTAGAACTTGTCGACACATATCTAAAGCCAATTCAACTAAATACATAGCTCTCGGCTGATCTACAGAGTTGTTACCAGCAATATTAGGCGCCATATCAGACATTACTACGTCAACCATCGAAGGTTGGATTCGTTCTAATAAAGCATCTAAGACCGCCTCATCTCTAAAGTCTCCCTGCAGGAAGCTTACACCAGCGATTGGATCCATAGGTAGCAAGTCACACGCGATGATTTGACCTTCTTCACCTATTATCTTAGCAGCATATTGAGACCATCCGCCTGGAGCCGCGCCTAAATCGACAACAGTCATCCCAGGTTTCAACAATTTATCTTTTGTTTGGATCTCGTCTATCTTGAAGTAAGCACGTGAACGGTAGCCTTTCTTACGAGCTTCATTTGCATACTTATCATCAAAGTGTTCTTTCAACCAACGACCAGAACTAGCCGAATGTTTTTGTTTACTCATTTTAATCCCAACAAGGCGTAATTAGGAGCTATTGTTCTAATAGGCTCAACCTATTACTCAATAAATTATAGTCTTCAGCAATAGATGGCGTTAAAATAGCTTTTTTCAACCCTTATTTTAAAGAAAATTGGCCGCGTAATGAACCTAAGCACCAAACAAAAGCAGCACCTAAAAGGCCTGGCTCACAGTTTAAAACCTGTTGTGCTAATGGGCGCAAATGGACTTACAGAAGCCGTGCTAGCAGAAATTGAAATCGCTCTGAACCACCACGAACTGATCAAGATTAAAGTTGCATCAGAAGACCGTGAAACAAAGCAGCTAATCATTGATGCTATTGTGCGTGAAACTGGCGCAGAAAAAGTACAAGTTATTGGTAAAACACTTGTCCTATACCGTCAATCTGAAGAACGTAAGATCGAAATTCCACGCAAGTAATTTCAGTTCTTAGCTTCAGAAAAAAAGGTCGCTTAATGCGACCTTTTTTGTATTTAAACAACAGTATTAGACGTACTCTACGCTGTCGATTTCAAAGTCTTTAGCACCGCCAGGGGTCTGAATCACGACTTCATCACCTTCCATCTTACCAATCAAGCCGCGGGCAATCGGTGAACTAATAGAAATACGACCCGCTTTGATATCCGCTTCGTCATCACCAACGATTTGGTAAGTTTTCTCATCTTCTGTATCACAATCGATCAGGGTAACTGTCGAACCAAAGATAACCTTACCAGTGTTATCCATTTTCGTTACATCAATCACTTGAGCAACAGACAGCTTGTACTCAATATCACGAATCTGAGCTTCACAGATGCCTTGCTCTTCGCGTGCTGCGTGATACTCCGCATTTTCCTTTAAATCACCTAGTTCACGAGCCTCTGCGATCGCTTCAGAAATTTGAGGGCGAAGCTTAAGTAGACGATCTAGTTCTGTGCGTAGGAGTTGTTCACCACGCAGTGTCATTGGAACTTTTTCCATTATATAACCTCAAGGCCAAAGGGTTCTTTGGACAAAAAAAACCTACCCAATCTAAAAGATTAGGTAGTGAGTTAATTGATGCATTTCTTCTAGTTTAAACAAACTCTAGGGTGAAATCACCCTAATTTAAAAACCGTCGAAATAACGTGATGTAATGCACTTAAATGCAGCAAACTTAGATTCGAGATACATCTCAAATTATTGAAAAACAGCTAGCTAGCCACACACAAAAACATCAAAAAAGATAAAAACAAATCAATGTCAGAACCAAGCAAACCACGACATATCCAATAAAATACAACAACTTAAATTATAAAAACCAGCAATCGAACAGTGTTCATCAGTTCAATTTATATCATTTTACTAACTCATAATGAAACTTTAGCAGTAAAACATGTCCGGCAAGTTATTACGTCATAGTGTTTTCGAAAGTGAAGTTTTCTCATAAATGAAACTATACGCATAACAATAACTTGTGAGAGATTACCTCTCCCCCATAAAACAATGATTATGGACAGCTAACTAGGACAAATAAGATGAAAAAGACTCTAATTGCTCTTTCTGTATCTGCAGCAGCTATGGCAACTGGCGTTAACGCAGCTGAACTTTACAACCAAGACGGCACTTCTCTAGAGATGGGTGGCCGCGCTGAAGCACGTCTATCTCTAAAAGATGGCAAAGCTGAAGATAAATCTCGCATCCGTCTAAACTTCCTTGGCACTCAAGCGATCAACGACAACCTATACGGTGTTGGTTTCTGGGAAGGCGAATTCACTACAGCTGAAAATGGTGACGTAGATGGCAACAGCAATCTAGACACTCGTTACGCGTATGCTGGTCTAGGTGGCGCATTCGGTGAGATCACTTACGGTAAAAACGACGGTGCACTGGGCGTTATCACTGATTTCACAGATATCATGGCTTACCACGGTAACTCTGCGGCAGATAAACTAGCTGTTGCTGATCGTTCAGACAACATGGTTTCTTACAAAGGCCAATTCGAAAACCTAGCTGTTAAAGCAAGCTACCGTTTTGCGGACCGTATCGAAAACACTGCTGGTACTGAGTACACAGACAACGGTGAAGATGGTTACTCTCTATCTGCAATTTACGCACTAGGCGAAACTGGTCTTGAGCTAGGTGCTGGTTACGCAGATCAAGACGAAGCTAACGAGTACATGCTTGCTGCGTCTTACACAATGGGCGACCTATACTTCGCTGGTGTATTCACTGACGGCGAAAAAGCTAAGAAAGATGGTGACTACACAGGTTACGAACTAGCGGGTGCTTACACTCTTGGTCAAACTGTATTTACAACGACATACAACAACGCAGAGACTAACGATGAAACTTCTGCTAACAACGTTGCTGTCGACGCATCTTACTACTTTAAGCCTAACTTCCGTGGTTACGTATCATACAACTTCAACCTAATCGACTCTGGCGATAAACTAGGTAAAGTTGGCGGTAACACGGTTGCATCTAAGATGGATTCTGAAGACGAGCTAGCTCTAGGTCTACGCTACGACTTCTAATTGAGTCTTTAGACTTGAAGAAATGCCCGCACATTGCGGGCATTTTTGTATTCAGATATTCACACAAATTCAGTATATACTCTCCTCATCGACCACAAGAAAGTATCATCACCATGCGTATACATTGGCCAATTTGCTTTTTCTTTTATTGCTTCAGCATGATTGTCCATGCATACCCATATCAAGAGGTACTTCCTGATGGGGTACGCCTTAGCCTAGTCGCTGAAAAATTGAGTGATCAAACTGAGCTGCTAGGCTCAGCACCAAGTTCTCAGCTGTTTCCGCCAGCAAGTACCCTAAAAGTCGTCACCGCACTAGCGGCAAAGTTAGAGCTCGGAGATAGCTTCAGCTTTACCACCAGCCTTTCCAAAGCTAATGACGATCTTGTCATGTCATTTAGTGGCGATCCCACGTTAACAAGCAAAGACTTAAGTAACCTGCTGGATCAACTAAAAAAAAGCGGTATTACCGAAATTAAAGGAAATGTCTGGTTAGATGACGCTATGTTTGTTGGTTATGACCGCGCCGTAGGCTGGCCATGGGATATTCTAGGCGTGTGTTACAGTGCCCCAGCCAGTGCGATTACATTAAATGAGAATTGTGTTCAGGCGTCTATTTATACTCAAGACAATGGTAAAACGCGGGTATTTGTCCCAGAGCATCAACCAATCCATGTTTCAACCTCAGCAATTACCGTTAGCAAGTCGGGTCAGAAAGCAAAACATTGTGACTTAGACCTTATTGCACACTCCTCAAACCAATACGAGCTCAAAGGGTGCCTAGTTAAACGTGATAAACCGCTGCCACTTAAATTTGCGGTGCAAGACCCTAGAGCGTATACCAGTCGAGTCGTCTATACATTACTGCGCCAAAAAGGAATTAAGCTCCACGGGCAAGTATTGATTGGAGCTCCCCAAAATGGCATCAACACGAAGTTTATTGCCAGCCACCACTCTAAAGCTTTGCCAGCCTTGCTTGAAGAAATGTTAAAGCGCTCAGACAACCTAATTGCAGATACTTTAACTAAAACTCTAGGCCACCATTTTTATATTCAGCCTGGCAGTTTTAGAAATGGCACCGAAGCGATCAAGCAAATCATATTTGCCAATACTTCTATTGATATAAAAAATGCACAGCTCGAAGATGGCTCTGGTTTATCGCGTAATAACCGTATCTCAGCCGCATCAATGGCAGACATCCTTCGTTACATATGGAAGCATGATAAAGAGCTAAACCTGATTGCAATCATGCCCAAATCCGGTGAATCGGGCACTTTGAAATACAGACAGAGCATGCGTAAGGCACCAATAAAAGGGCAATTAATCGCGAAAAGTGGTTCGCTTTACGGGACGTATAATATGGCGGGCTATGGACTTGATAAAAACGGCAAGCCAAACACCTTGTTTGTTCAGTTTGTGTCGGATTACTTCCCAGAAAAAAGGGACGATAACAAACCTGTCATCGCCCCTATCACCCGTTTTGAAAAACTGTTCTACCAAGACATTGTGAGCTTCAGTCAGGCAATACCCAAGAAGTAGTTCACCACGGTAAAGTAGATCCACATCCCTGATATATCGACAATCGATGCTAATACTGGACTCACCAATACGGCAGGGTCCAGTTTAAAAGCTCGAGCAATAATAGGTAGCAAACCGCCAAGTGTGGTAGAAATAGTCACCTGAATAAATAGTGCAACTGCAATAGCCAATGCGATATCTTCTAGCGCAAAGCCGCCCGTTGACTGCCCGTTGCTAAAAAGCATAATACGCCCCACCATCACAACGGCGATCGCTAATGCAATAAATAGCGCTACGCGGCTTTCTTTCCATAAAACTTCTAACCATTGGCGCTTCTTAAGCTCCCCTGTTGCAAGAGCACGAATGACCAAGGTTGCAGCTTGTGTCCCCGTATTACCACCCGCAGCAGCAATCACTGGCATGTACACCGCAAGTAAAACGAGCTGGCTCAAGGTGTCTTCATACTGCGCTATGATTAAACCAGACACAATTCCGAGCAACGCAAGTGCAATGATCCAGCCAATACGCTGCTTCACATGCCCTAATACGCTCGTGGAAAGATATCCGTCAGGTGTATCAACTTCAGACATATGCAAACCTAACTGGTGAGCATAGTGACGCGCACGTTTGTCATGCCCTGCTTGTTCAAGTTGAGCGATAAGGCTATTCACATAACCTACCGAGCAATGCTGCAAAATACCTACCGCCTCATCAATAGGCATAACAGTGAGTAAATGCAGTTGTTGCTCTTGCTCGTATCGCAAAAAAGCATTACGAGCGGCACCAATTTCTACTTCTGAGAAGTTTGGTGTTGTTTCAATAAAAGTGTTGTTCATTACCGTCATGGCGAATCTCCCGATTGGCATTGGTAACGACCATCGACAACGCGCGCAAATAGCCTTTGGCACACTCCATTACGTGTATTAGAAACACTGGGTGCACGAAAACATCAATGCAAAAGCACTGTCTATTCAGAATTTATGAAGGGAAATAACAAGAAGGAAAAATTAGAAAAGATGCCTCACCACTCAGGTAAGGCGGAGATCGCCAATACCGAAGCGGGTTATTTCGCTCCCTTAATCTTACTCACCCAGCAACTGGGAGGATGGTCGGTATTGTTCATGTAAATCTCCGATAAAGCTGCTCATCTAGCAGCGCGCGTATAGTAGCAAAAACGAGTCACTTTTACAGTTCATCTCAGGCTAATTCACCAAATTTTCATACAAAAAAAGCGCCCAGTAGGCGCTTTCATTTTGAACAGTTATTGATTACTTAATAGTAATTCGTGCGAATTTACGTTTACCAACTTGGAATACGTAAGTGCCTGCTTCAGGTGCAAACTTCGCATCAGCAACTTTCTCGCCTTCAATCTTAGCTGCGCCTTGTTTAACCATGCGCATTGCTTCAGAAGTTGAAACACATAGACCGGCTTCTTTCAGTAGGTTTGCTACTGGTGTACCCGCTTCAAAATCAAACTCAGGCATTTCATCTGGAATTTGGTTCTTAGCAAAACGGTTCACGAATTCTTGCTCTGCCGCATCGGCATCCGCTTCACTATGGAAACGAGCAATGATTTCTTTTGCTAGCAGTACTTTGATATCGCGAGGGTTCTTACCAGCTTCCACGTCAGCTTTGAACTGTGCAATTTCTTCCAATGGACGGAAAGACAGTAGCTCGTAGTAGCTCCACATTAGATCGTCAGAGATAGACATGATCTTACCAAACATTTCGCTTGGTGCTTCGCTGATACCAATGTAGTTGCCTGAAGATTTAGACATCTTCTTCTCGCCGTCTAAACCAACTAGAAGCGGCATCATCAGTACAACTTGAGGTTTTTGACCGTGAGATTTTTGCAGCTCACGCCCCATTAGCAGGTTGAATTTTTGGTCAGTACCACCAAGTTCAACGTCCGTTTCCATTGCTACTGAGTCCCAGCCTTGAAGTAGCGGGTACATGAACTCGTGGATAGCGATTGGTTGACCACCAGCGTAACGCTTTTTAAAGTCGTCACGTTCTAGCATACGAGCAACAGTTTGGTTCGCGGCAAGACGAATCATGCCTTCTGCGCCAAGCTCAGATAGCCACTCAGAGTTGAACTGAATTTTTGTCTTAGCTGGATCTAGGATTTTGAACACTTGCTCTTTGTACGTTTCAGCGTTGCGTAGAACGTCTTCACGACTTAGTGGTGGACGAGTTGTGTTCTTACCTGTTGGGTCACCAACCATCGCAGTGAAGTCACCGATAAGGAATGTCACTTCATGACCTAGTTCTTGGAACAAGCGAAGCTTATTGAAAATAACCGTATGGCCTAGGTGAATGTCAGGTGCTGTTGGATCGGCGCCCAATTTAATACGTAGAGGACGACCTTCTTTTAGTTTTGCGATCAGCTCTTCTTCTGGAATCAGCTCTTCAACACCGCGCTTAATCTCGGCTAATGCAGCTTCAATGCTCGCCATTCTTGTTCACTCCCACAGATTTGGCAAAAAGTTAATAGCTGGACATCTTACTTGAATAGCGATGCATTTTGAAACACGTTAGACTAGGTAGTTGTCATTTTTTACGTTTAAATCAGTTATCCAATACTCATGCATTCATTTTTTGTCCGACTTCCACTCTTGCACAAAGTATTGATCGGTGTTTTTAGTGCTCTCATTGTTGTTGCACTGTTTTTTTTACCCGATCCTCAAGACCTAGCACCAGAGCAAAGCCGATTAGAAATCGGCCAGCATTACCCTGTCCCCCTTTCTCTACCAACAAACTTATCTAACCCATCCCTTAGTTCACTTCCTTCAGTGCTAAGATGGGAAACACATACGGTGAAAGATGGTGAGAGTGCTGCGGTGCTATTCAATCGTATCGGCTTATCACCTCGTCTTCTCCACGACCTGATTACGACTAATAAAGAGATCAAAAATCAGCTTACCCGCCTTCGTCCAGGAGACGAGCTTAAGTTTGGTTTTGATGAGAACAATGATTTTGTTCAGCTAAAACGCACACTCAACGCATTCGAGACATTTAGAATTAAGTCTGAGGGTGGCAAATACATCTCTCAAGTTGATAAAAAAGAAGTCGATTACCAATACAACTACGCTGAAGCGACCATCAAATCTAACTTCTGGAATGCTGGCATTTCTTCGGGTTTAAATGCTAACCAGATTATGGAGCTGGCTGGGATCTTTGGTTGGGACATCGACTTTGCTTTGGACATTCGTAAAAACGACACTTTTCGCGTACTTTATCAAGAAGAGGTGGTTGAAGGTGAAGTGATTGGACGTGGCAAAATCATCGCAGCAATATTCCACAACCAAGGCGATAAATTTACCGCTATTTTGGATGAGAAAACGGGGAAATACTACGATGAGAACGGCCGCGCCATGAAGAAAGCTTTCTTGCGTGCTCCTTTGGATTTTCGTCGTGTAACATCAAACTTCAACCCTCGCCGTTTACACCCTGTGACTGGCAAAGTCCGCCCTCACCGAGGTACAGACTATGCTGCTCCGGTGGGTACGCCAATTTGGGCAGCTGGTGACGGTGTCGTACAGAAGTCTGCTTATAATAAGTTCAACGGTAACTATGTCTTTATTAAGCACAGTAATACTTACATTACCAAGTACTTACACTTAACTAAGAGAATGGTAAAAACAGGCCAACGTGTTAAACAAGGACAAACTATCGGCACCTTGGGTGGGACAGGTCGAGTAACTGGTCCGCACTTACACTATGAGTTTTTAGTCAATGGCGTTCATAAGAATGCGAGAACGGTTAAATTACCACAGTCCAAATCGCTAACCGGCAAAGCAAAGCAAACCTTTATGGCGAATGCAAAAATCAGCATGGCCAAACTAGATCGCTACAGTAAATTGCTCGCAATGAAGTAATTAAAACGATTTAAATTGAACAATAACTAAGAGGCAGCCTAAGCTGCCTCTTTTGTTTTAGGGTCAGGTTCATCAATATTGTGTTCACGACCAAGCATCAACAGACACGGTGTCAGCACCAAGGTCAACACAGTCGCAAAAGCCAAACCACCAGCGACTGCAGTGGCTAATTGCGACCACCACTGCGTGCTCGGTGCACCAAATTCTATTTTCTGGTTCACCAAATCGATGTTCATCTCTAATACCATCGGCAACAAGCCAAGTATCGTTGTTACCGTGGTCAATAGCACTGGGCGCAGACGTTGTACGCCGGTACGCAAAATCGCGTCTGATTTTTCTAACCCACGCTTGCGCATTTGGTTATAAGTATCAATCAGTACGATGTTGTTGTTCACCACTATCCCAGCCAGCGCGATCACTCCAATACCGGACATAATAATGCCGAATGGCTTTTGGAAAATCAGCAGCCCAACAAACACACCGACGGTAGAGAACAGCACAGCACTTAGGATTAAGAAAGCTTGATAGAAGCTATTAAACTGAGTAATCAAAATAAGCGCCATCACACCAAGAGCAACCATAAAGGCACTTTGCAAGAAAGCGGAAGAGTTCTCTTGCTCTTCGTTTTGCCCACGAATTTTAAACTCAATCCCAGCAGGTAACCCCAATTGTGCCACTTCCGCCGTTATCTTTGGCAGCTCCAGTGCGAGGTTATACCCCTCAACCATATCCGCTTTGATATTTACCACTCGGCGTCCATCAACACGACGAATCGTATCCTGCTTATGATCCGGTTTAATCTGCGCAAAGTTAGTGATCGGTACTAAGCCCGCTGCCGTTTTTACTCGCAGCTGATCAAAACGTCCGATATCCCGCTTATCTTGTGGATAACGCACTAAGATATCGACTTCTTCATTGGCATCATCGGGCAGATAATCACCAATCTTCAAACCGTTAGTAACAAACTGGACGGTATTACCAACCAAAGTCGCATCAGCGGCAAAGCGAGAAGCATCGTCCCTGCGGATATCAATCTGCCAATCAATCCCTTCTTTATTAGTGGTATCACTCAAGTTAGTTAGCGCAGGGTTACGATCAGCCCAGTAACGAACCATTTTTGCGGCACTGTCTAATTGGTCAATGCTTGAGTTTTGTGCCGACATTTCAATCACGAGATCATGCTCAACTGGTGGTCCGGCATCGGGAAATTTGTACTCCAGCTCTACGCCAGAGAATTGGTTAGTGGTTTGTTTGAGTTCTTCAATGATGTCTTTCACTTTACGGCGATATTGCCAGTCAACAGGGGTAATCTGAATTTGACCAATCTCATCACCGTCATTTGAATCGGAGCCTGTGCGCGTGTAGACACTTTCAAACTCATCATGCCCTAACATTACTTTCTCAATCTCTTTCATTACGATGTCTTTCTCATTGATCGACAAATCACCATAAGAACGCACTTTGACAGTAAAGAAAGCGGGATCCACTTCTGGGAAGAACTCCGCCCCTAGTCCCGCTTTGTTATAAGTAAAGCCGACACCACCAGCGAGTAGTATGGCACTGAATAGAACTTTCAGTGGATGCTTGATAGCGACCGAGAGCGTTTGATAGTAAAGCTTGGTAATACCGGTGGCCTTATCAAACTCGCCATTATGTAGATCAATCATCTCTTGCTGGCTTTTAGGGTTAACCACTTGTGGCTTACCAATAATTCCACCAATGACCGGCACGAACAGCAGCGCCATCATTAACGAAGCTGTTAACGTCGCAATCAAGGTTAATGGCAAGTACTTCATGAACTCGCCCGTAATGTCCGGCCAGAACAATAGCGGAGCAAACGCAGCAAGAGTAGTCGCAGTAGATGCCGTAATAGGCCAAGCCATCCGTTTTGCCGCGTCTCGATATGCTTCTTTACGTGGCGTACCTTCTTGCATACGCCTATCAGCAAATTCGGTCACCACGATAGCACCATCCACCAGCATACCGACTGCCATGATCAGCGCGAAGAGCACGACAATGTTGACCGTTAAGCCAAATACCGAAAGCACCAATAAGCCCGTAAGGAATGAGCCAGGAATGGAAATGCCTACCAAGAGAGCGGTTCGCACACCAAGTATCGCGATAATGACGATAACCACTAAGATAATCGCGGAAAGGATATTGTTTTGTAGATCACTAAGCATCAGCTTGACATCGTCAGACTGATCCCACGTATACTTAACTTGCAGGTTATTTGGCCAATCCGCTCGCTTTTGAGCTTCAACCAGGACTTGCTTAACGAGTTCAACCGTTTCGATAATGTTTTCGCCCGCACGTTTTTTAACATTCAATACGACTGCCGGATCACCATCCAAGCGAGCAAAGCTTTCAGGGTCACGGAAGGCTCGGCGCACTGTCGCAACATCACCAAAAGTGATCACCTCTTTGCCATTAACCTTGATCGGCAACTCTAATACGTCTTTTAGAGAATCAAATACGGAAGGGACTTTAACCGAGAAGCGACCATAACCCGTATCGACAAAGCCGGCAGCAACCACTCGGTTGTTTAAAGCAATCAAATTGTAGATATCGGCTTGATCCAAACCGTAACTTTCCATCAATAGCGGATCGACCACGATCTCAACGATGTCTTCACGATCACCGGCAATATCAACTTCCAATACCTGACGATAGCTTTCTAGCTTGTCACGCAGTGCACGAGCAATCTGCACTGTGGTGCGCTCAGGAACCGTGCCATACAAAACCAGTGTGAGAACCGGCTCCTCAGAAGCAAATGTTACCTCGTTTACTGTTGGCTCATCGCTATCTGCTGGCAGTTTGGGCTTAGCGAGATCAACCGCATCACGCACATCAGCCATGGCCTCAGCTAGGTCAACACCAACACTAAATTCCAGCGTCACTGAGGCATGCCCTTCAGAGGCCACCGAGGTCATCTCTTTTACCCCTTCGATAGAACGCAGCTCTTGCTCTATTGGACGAACCAATAAGCGCTCCGCATCTGTTGGAGAAATACCTTGGTGCCCTACTGACACATAAATGATTGGGATTGTAATGTCTGGGCTCGATTCTTTAGGAATCGTAATGTAGGTAATCACGCCAGCAATAAGAATCATCACTAGCAAAGTTAACATCGTACGTGCACGCGATAACGCAGCATCAATCAAAGCAAACATATTGCCTCCTTATTGCTGGTTCACGGCTTCAATGGCGTCATCCACTTTGGTCGCCATCACTAAATCACCATCACGCGCAAAACCTTGTCCGAGCACAATGATGTCCACTTGGTCGCCTAATCCAGACAACCAAACGCCATCTTTTTCGGCTTTCACAAGTTGAATAGGAACAAAATGGACATGTTGATCGCGTAGTGTCTTGATGCCAAGGTTGCCTTCTTCGTCGAGCGCGAGCATGGCTGCGGTCACTTTTACGGCCAACACTTCGCTCAAAGACAACACGACTTCAGCACTGATCCCCGCCGGCATTGCACTCTCACGGTTATCAATTTCAATCTCTATTGGGAACGTATTGGTTGAAGTCGAAGACACACGTCCGATATAACGAATTGTGCCTTGGTGGTGAACGTTGTTGATAGTACGAACGTCAGCAACTTGGCCTTCTTTTAAATACTGAATATGACGCTCGCTAACGTCCGCTTCGATGACTAACCTTTCAAGGTCAATAACGGTGGCAATCGGATCGCCCACACCAACAAAGTCACCAACTTCAACGAATCTATGGTCAAGAATGCCATCGAAAGGCGCTCTTACTTTGGTGTTTTTAAGAGCCGTTTCAACATTGCTTAAATTCGCTCGTGCATCAACCAGTGCAGCTTGTGCTGTGGCAAACGCAACCTCCCCCTGTAAGCCTCGATTTTTCAGAGACTCTGCAGCTTTAAACTCTTTTTCTTTAACACGCAGCATCGCTTTGGCGCGTTTAAGCTGAATATCGAGGTCACGCTCATCAATATTGGCAATCACCTGCCCTTGTTTCACGCTTTGCCCTTTTTGCACATTCAAACTGATGATCTTACCTGCGACTTCAGCCCCTAGACGAGCTTGTCGATTTGGCGCGGTGCGACCGTACAGTTCAATGGTTTTGCTGGTTGGTTGGGCGGTAAAAGAGTTGAACATCACCTTAGCAACAGGTGTGTCTTCAGCTTGAGTGTTTGAAGGAGAAACCGTTTCGTCTTGTGCTTTAAGTTGACCCATTGCGAGCCAAGCAGCTAAAGCGATCACAAGCGTTAGAGAGACTAGCCATGGACGCTCTACAATACGACGTCCAAAAGAAGATCCAGACATACAAAGTCCTTTTTATTTTTAGCTCTCAGCTCTCTTTGGAACTGGGAGTGCGTTTACGTGACTTCCTGCTACGTAAAACTCAGGCAGCCAATTGGCTGCCTGTTGTCGTGTTAATTAAACACTGAATGATGCACCACAACCACAAGTTGTCGTCGCATTTGGGTTATTGACGAAGAAGCGAGCTCCTTCTAAACCTTCTGTGTAATCAACCACGCCACCGATTAGGTATTGCAGGCTCATTGGGTCTACAACCAGTGTTACACCACTGTTTACGATTGTTGTGTCGCCTTCATTTACGTTTTCATCAAATGTGAAGCCGTATTGGAAACCACTACAGCCGCCACCAGTAATGTATACGCGTAATTTCAGCGCTGGGTTTTCTTCTTCCGCAATCAACGTTTGAACGCGAGATGCCGCGGCATCAGAAAAAGATAATGGTACGTTTACTTCGCTCACGAAGACCTCTCTCACTCGTGTAATGCGTCAAGCCTGAAGCAAGACGTCAAATTTGTGCTAATTAGAGCGATTATCCAATACCTGACCAACTCGTTCAAGTATTCACCGCCGATTCTTTATATCCGATGCTGATATGTAAGATTACAACGCCAGACTACACATAAATTACCCAAAACGTTTCTAACTTGAGTTTAGCTAGGTACAATGCGCTCCACTTGGTCCGAGCAATCAAAAGAGGATAACCCCATGACCAAATCATCAGAGCTATATCAAAAGGCTCAGCAAACCATTCCTGGCGGTGTGAACTCACCAGTTCGTGCATTCAACGGCGTTGGCGGTTCTCCGCTATTTATCGAACGAGCAGACGGTGCCCTGATTTTTGATGCCGATGGTAAAGCGTACATTGATTACGTTGGCTCTTGGGGTCCTATGATTCTAGGTCATAACCACGCAGTAATCCGTGAAGCGGTTATCGATGCAGCACAACGCGGCCTAAGTTTCGGTGCACCAACTGAGATGGAAATTGCGATGGCTGAGCTTGTATCTGAGCTAGTGCCATCAATGGAACAAATCCGCATGGTGAGCTCTGGTACAGAAGCGACCATGAGTGCTATCCGTCTAGCTCGTGGCTTCACTGGTCGTGACAAGATCATGAAATTTGAAGGTTGTTACCACGGCCACGCTGACAGCTTGCTAGTAAAAGCGGGCTCTGGCGCACTAACTTTAGGTCAACCAAGCTCTCCTGGCGTTCCTGCAGATTTTGCTAAGCACACGCTAACAGCAACATTCAACGACCTAGATTCAGTACGTGAACTATTCGCAGCAAACAAAGGCGAAATCGCATGTATCATCGTTGAGCCAGTTGCGGGCAACATGAACTGTATCCCACCAGTAGAAGGCTTCCACGAAGGTCTTCGTGAAATCTGTGACCAAGAAGGCGCGCTACTGATTTTTGATGAAGTAATGACAGGTTTCCGTGTTGCTCTAGGCGGCGCGCAAGCACACTACAACATCAAACCAGACCTAACGACTCTAGGTAAAGTGATCGGTGGCGGCATGCCAGTGGGCGCTTTCGGTGGTCGTAAAGAAGTGATGCAATACGTAGCACCGACAGGTCCTGTTTATCAGGCAGGTACGCTTTCAGGTAACCCTGTGGCGATGGCAGCGGGCTTTGCATGTTTGAACCTTCTAAAAGAAGAAGGCAACGAGAAACGTCTTGCGGCGAAAACAAAACAGCTTGCTGAAGGCTTCAAAGCACTTGCTGAGAAACACGGTATCCCAATGGTAGTAAACCAAGTGGGCGGCATGTTCGGCTTCTTCTTCACTGACCAAGAAACCGTAACGTGCTACGAAGACGTGACTAAGTGCGACGTTGAGCGCTTCAAACGTTTCTTCCACCTAATGCTAAAACACGGTGTATACCTTGCACCATCAGCATTCGAAGCAAGCTTTACTTCTCTTGCTCATGGTTCAAAAGAAATCGACGCAACACTAGAAGCAGCAGATCGCTGTTTCGCGATTCTAGCAGAAGAAGCGAAGTAAGCTTTTTACTCGCACACCAAAAGCAAAAAAGGACCTTCAGGGTCCTTTTTTATTGTCTGAGCTATGCTTGCCAATTAAAAATCACGAGAATAGCGAGTACGCCGATAACAATACCAAACCACGGTATGCGTTTGTTTTTCTTCTCACTCTGACACTTCTTGTCACCGTTACAACAACCCATTTTTCTATCTCTTGATTGATAACTGCCTGATTTGTGGTCATTATAACAAGGTCCGTTGCACCTTCCCAATTCGGCTATGTCATAAGCTTGAAAGAATCGTCGGTGCAAAGTAATAAAGGTTTGACGCTGTGGTATAAAGCGCTAGCCGTAACATCATCCGTAAGTTGGATTAATCCCATGCCGAACAATGTAAAAATCACGTCGAGTCACCGAGTGTTAGTTGTTGCGCTGCTCGCCGCTGCTTTTGCCTGCTATTTATTGGTTGAACCCTACGTAAACTCAATCGTAATGGCCTTTATCATCTCGCTACTTATGTTCCCAATACACGAGTGGTTTGAGAGCAAAATGCCTAACCATAAAAACTTGGTCTCACTACTCTCTTGTGTGGTTCTAACCTTTATTATTGTGATTCCATTGTTGTTTGTCTTTGCTGCCATCGTTCAGCAAGGTTCCGTCTTTTCTCAAAATACCTATAAATGGGTGACCAATGGTGGTATCCAAGATATCTTCCAACATCCTTGGGTAGTCAAAGGTTTAGCGCTGGTTAATGAGTACTTACCTTTCGATAAAATAGAACCTCAAGCTATCGCAGAGAAGATTGGTCAATTCGCTACATCATTTGGTTCAAACCTTGTTGCTATCAGTGCAAAAATCCTTGGTGATGCGACGAACTTCCTGATGGACTTCTTCCTGATGTTGTTTGTGTTGTTCTTTCTGTTGCGTGATCACGATAAGATCATCTCAGCAATGCGCCACATCTTGCCGCTTTCTCGTAGCCAAGAAGACAAGATTCTGACCGAGATTGAACAAGTATCGAAATCTGCAGTTATGGGGTCATTCTTGACCGCGATAGCTCAAGGTTTTGCGGGCGGTATTGGCATGTGGTTGGCCGGCTTCCCTGGCCTGTTCTGGGGCACCATGATGGGCTTCGCATCTTTCATTCCGGTCGTTGGTACCGCGTTAATTTGGATCCCGGCAGCCGCTTACTTGTTCCTAACTGGTGATACGACTTGGGCCATTTTCCTAACGGTGTGGAGCGTGGTCGTGGTTGGCTCTATTGATAACCTGTTGCGTCCGCTGCTAATGCAAGGTAGCGCCGGCATGAACACCCTTATGATCTTCTTCTCGTTACTGGGTGGTCTGCATCTGTTTGGTTTGATTGGTCTTATCTACGGTCCATTGATCTTTGCCGTGACCATGGTGCTGTTTAATATCTACGAAGAGGAGTTCAAAGACTTCCTCAACCAACAAGACAACAGCTAGTCATCGCTTAAGCACTTCAAGCTTGGGGCAGATTGTGCGAAAATCTGCCCCTAATTATTTCTGATGAACCTAATTTATGTCTGCTTACATCGCACCTAGCCAAATTGCTCAGCGCCAACTTGAGTATTTCAACGGAAAACACGTTTTAGTCGCAGGAGAAGTTGAAGACTTGTTCCCGCTAGAGTTACTGGAGCATTGCGAATCTGTAGAAGTGTTTACTTCCAACTACAGTTACTATCGCCAAATTCAAACCTCTGACAAAATGAAAAGTCATTTTGGATCTGAGTTTGACGTTGAAACACAAGCAGACATGGTTCTTTTATACTGGCCAAAAGCTAAAGCTGAGGCGGAATATCTGTTAGCGATGCTGATGGCTAAGCTAGGCATCAATACAGAAATCGTTGTGGTTGGTGAAAACCGTTCAGGTGTAAAGAGCATCGAGAAGATGTTCAAAGACTATGGTCCCGTAAAGAAGTACGACACCGCTCGTCGCTGTTCATTTTACTGGGGAACTTGCCTTAACCAGCCAAAGCCGTTCAATCAAGCCGACTGGTTTAAATCTTACGAGATTACACTTGGTGAACAATCACTTACCGTTAAGAGCCTACCTGGCGTATTCAGCCATGGTGAGTTTGACCTAGGTAGTCGTCTTCTGCTGGAAACCTTACCGAAACTTTCAGGCAAGGTACTGGACTTTGGTTGTGGTGCTGGTGTGCTGGGTGCATTTATGGCTCAAGCAAACCCAGAGATTGCGATTGAGATGTGTGATATTAACGCTTATGCCATTACCTCTAGCCAAGCAACACTCGAAGCGAATGGGTTATCAGGTCGTGTTTTTGCCTCAGATATCTACTCAGACACGGCTCAAGACTACCGTTTTATTGTCAGTAACCCACCATTCCACAGTGGCTTAGACACAAACTACAACGCAGCAGAAACGCTGTTAGGTCAAGCACCACAGTACATGACAGCCGATGGTGAGATGGTAATCGTGGCTAATAGTTTCTTGAAATACCCACCAATTATTGAGCAAGCATTCAATAATTGCGAGACGCTAAATAAGACCAACAAGTTCTCTATTTACTACGCAAAAAAATAACGTTTTTAGTAACGCACGGTAGAATTACTGTGCGTTATTCACACATTAGTTGCCTCTCCCGCGAAAATTTGCGTTGTTCAGCACGGTTTACAACCAACTTTCTTGTCAAAGAAAAAAAACTCGTTAATTTTGTTAATTCTAACGAATTAACTTCTTATCCGTTTTTAACGAGAACCAAGGTAAGTCTTATCTTCAACAACTTACCGATTTATGAGTTGTAACCATCCCATGTTTAAGTTTTACAAAAAGCAGAAATTTAAGCGACTGCAGAATACTCTCATGACCGCATTTCTGGTCTTAAGTATTACGCCTTTGACGATCACTGCGATTTTCTTCCTACAATCACACAGTAAAGATTTACAAGAACAGAGTACATCTCATCTTCTCTCTGTCCGTGATACTAAGCAGCAGCAAATCTTAGATTATTTTGCAGCCCAAGAAACCGAAGTCATGGGCTTTGTTCGTTCTGAGCTCGCATACGCGAGCGGCGGACGCTTCTATGGTCTCGTGAATGCATTTAATCGCTTGGGTCAAAGTGAAGAAGAATCTCGTGAAAATGCACAGCAACGCTACATAAAAGGTAGTGGTGATCAGATAAAAACGTCGATTTTACCCGAATCTTCCAATTACGTAGGTAGTGAGCGTTATCGACTACTACATAAACGTTATCACTGGGCATACCTAGAGCTGCTTAAACGTTCTGACTTCAACGACATTCTATTGGTCGATATTGACGGCAACGTGACGTATTCAATCAACAAAGATGACAACTACGGTACCAACCTACTAACAGGACGCTATAAAGATGCCGCTTTAGGCAGAACATTCAAGCGCCTATCTGAAGATGTAAGTGCTCGCCGTAAAGTCAATGAAGACTATACGCCAGTTGTTATTTCTGACTTTGATGTAGAAAACGGTAAACAAGTTGCTTGGCTTGGCGCTCCAATTATCCAACAAGGCTACCTACACAGCTATGCAATGTTCCGCCTACCGAGTAACGGGATCACCAAATTAATAGCGGAGATCAACCGTGACACTCCTATCGAAACTCTTTTAGTTGGGTCTGACCATAAACCAAGGACAATCAACACCAAAAGTAACGAAATTAACAATAGCTTAATCGTGGTTGATAAGGCGCTACAAGGTGAAACTAGCGTAGAAACTTACACCAATGGAGTGGGTGAAGATATCATGGCTGCATTTGCGCCAATCAGCAATCGAGGGATTACTTGGGCGCTAGTAGTTCAATTGCCAGAAAAACTCGCCTTTGCTCGCGTGCATCAATTAGAAAAGTTGTTTGTTATCGCGATGTTTATCGCCATTATTCTAGTGATTATTGCGTCGCACTACCTATCTAACTTCATCACTTCCCCTTTACTTAAGCTGACTTGGGCAGCAGAGAAAGTATCCGCTGGTGATCTAGATGAAACGACTTTTAATACTGAACGAAAAGACGAAATCGGTCGCCTGGCAATCAGCTTCGAACGAATGCAGCGCTCTATCCGCGAAAAAATCCAGACGATTAAACAACAAAATGCAGAACTAGAGAGCAACATTAAACTCATTCAAAAGCAAAATGAGGATTTGCAGCTCGCTGATAAGCTCAAAGATGAATTCCTTGCCACCACTTCTCACGAGTTAAGAACACCATTACATGGGATGGTTGGCATTGCCGAGACATTAGTTTCTGGAGCGAATGGAGTCATTCCCGCGAGCCAGAAATACCAGCTCGATATCATTATTAAAAGTGGCCAACGACTCGCCAGCCTAGTTGACGACCTACTTGATTACCATAAGATGCGCTACGGCAGTATGGATATTCAAAAATCTGCCGTTAACTTACCAAGTGCTACGCAACTGGTTCTTGAGCTGTCTAGCCACTTGTTAGGCAACAAAACGATTCGGATTATCAATCAAGTTCCTAGTGATCTTGTTCCAGTATCGGCCGACCCTCAGCGCTTAGAACAAGTTCTCTATAACCTTATTGGCAATGCGATTAAGTACACATCTGAAGGTAAAATTGTTATTTCAGCAGGTGTGATAGACGATCACATCCGAGTGCAAGTTGTAGATACAGGACAAGGGATACCAGCGGAGCAATTAGAGCACATCTTTGAACCTCTGATTCAAGCAGGCCAAGACTCCACCCGATACCGCCAAGGTGCTGGGCTCGGCCTATCGATCAGCCGTCAATTGATTGAACTGATGGGCGGCTCTCTCTACGTGAGTAGCCAGCCGATGGTTGGTACTACATTTAGTTTCACGCTACCTGTAGCAAGTGAAGATGAGATCTCTCTGACTCAAAACCTTTCAGTTCGTGGCCATTTCCAGGTGCCAGAAAACGGAGTCGAAGTAAATGAGGAGCCTTCACTTCCAGAGAACCCGGACGGTCCACTACTGTATGTTGCTGATGATGAGCCTGTAAACCTACGTGTGCTAGAAAGCTTCTTACGGCTTGAAGGCTACCGAGTAAGAACGGTAACCGATGGTCCAGAAACACTAGAACTTGTTGAGAAAGAAAAACCTGAGCTGTTATTGCTTGATATCATGATGCCTGGAATGAGTGGCTACCAAGTTTGTAGCGAACTACGTAAACACTACGATCATGCCGAGCTTCCCGTCATTATGCTCACTGCACTCAATCAAACTGAAGATCGTGTTCGAGGATTTGAAGCTGGCGCGAATGACTATTTATCCAAGCCATTCAATAAGCATGAACTAGCAGCAAGGATTCAAGCACATTTAACCGCAAGTAAGGCAGAGCAACGTCGAATCGAGAACAAGCAGCTTGAGAGTGAACTAAAGCAACGCGCTCAAGTAGAAGCTAGCTTGCTAGAAACTCAAGGGCGACTTTTAGAGCAGCTAGAGTCTGCTCCTGAAGCGATCATATGTTTACGGGAAGACCAACGAATTCGATTTGCGAATGAGGCTGCCTGCAAACTGTTCAAGCGCAGCCTAGAACAGTTGCGACGCTCATCTGCAGACGAGCTTATCGCCCCTAAATATTTGACCGTTAAACAGCCTCATTACTGCGGAAAAATTGATATTTATGTTGAAGATGTTCGCCAAAATATTGAAGCGGATATCCTCAAGCTTCCTGAAGGTTCAGGCCTCGACGTCATGTATATCTTTAACGTTGGAGGGGGGGCAAGCGCGACTCGAATTTACAATCTGGAAACAGCTGTAGAAGTATTGTCTAGCTATGCATTTGACGGCGATAAAGACCAACTACAAAAGCTGAAGGAACTGGGTGGCGAGTTTACACGCCTAGCTGATAAAGCTCTGGGTAACAAGAAGGATAAGCAGGATCTAATGCGGGAAATACTGGTTGATACCATGATTCATGCCCTAGATTACTGGGAGTCTGCTACCGGAGAGAGTAAATTTGCTTTTGCAGAACAAAGCGGCCTTTGGCGAGTGTACTTAGACAGAAGCACCCTCCAAACACGAACCTTAGATAAATACCTACGTATCGAGACGCTACCTAAGACACCTCGTTGGCGAACGGTACTAAGCTCTATAGAGTTTATTCTTGAGCATTGTAAAGAACAAAGCCCCGATCGTAGCCACATTGAAGCACAGCGCGATAAACTGCAGAGGTTACTCACTAGCTAGCCAATTTATTAAATAGCCCCACCAGCCCGGTGGGGCTTTTTTTCACCCAGTGCAAGTTAACTAGGCACTCCATAGCTCTGGCTCCTATCACTCCCCAACTCAGGTAATCAAAGCACCTTGGCCAACCACAACCTTGAGATTATTCAAGTCGACACCAAACTTAGGTGCCAACAGGAGCAGCCAAAACATTGGAAGCAATACAACAGAACTCATTTTCAATGAGCTATCTTACGCTATTTTTATCACCTTCATTTTCTACTGATTTACCATTTTTTATCTTGCAAAATACACCTCAATCACACTTCATTTCTCGTATAAAAAAAGCATATTCAGCTGCTTTCTTTCGCTTACAAAAACAGCCATTTTCACTCCAATCAGGCTAATAAGACCAACAATTGATGTAGATTGAGACGTCAATCACAACAGAACGGCAGATTAAATTTCACCTAATAAATTAACGTCATTTTACGCTGTGAGCCAGATCTCCAATGTAATCAAAAGGCAAAAACCCCTGCATTTAAAAATAACCACAGGTTAGCAATCACTAACATAACAAGTTTAACCCCATATAAACTGCGAGGCATATCAATGTTCAAAAAATACGCTCAGAGAGCAAAATTAAATCAGAAATGACGTTTATAACGGAGATTTGATGTGTTTTAACGTTTTTAACGGGAATCGAGTTTGATTATTTAGTAGATAAGGTGTTTTCTTAGTCCTGCCTAAGGCCTACAGGCCACTCTAGAACTCAGTTGTAATGACAGAGGTAGGCCTTAGAGAGTGTTTATCAATTGATGACATTCAATTCCATTAGTGAAATGAAAGCAAATAGTAAGGAACAGCTATGCTTGCCAATATTAAAAAAACAGCACTAGCAACAGCAATTATTGCCACTGCTACTACAGGTTTCGCATCAGTAGCAACAGCAGCTGAACGTAGTGAGCTGACTATCCACCCTAAAGAGTTTACAACTTTTGTTCGTAACTTTAACCCGTTCTTGGGTGCAACTAACCTGCACACAACAACAGACTTCATCTACGAGCCATTAGTAGTTTTCAACGAAATGCATGGTAACACGCCTGTATTCCGTCTAGCAGAAAACTTCAAAATGGCCGATGACCTAATGAGCGTAACTTTCGATATTCGTAAAGGCGTGAAGTGGTCTGACGGTAAAGCATTTACTGCTGACGATGTTGTTTACTCATTCAACCTAGTAAAAGAAAAACCTGAACTAGACCAATCTGGTATCAACTCTTGGGTTACTGGCGTTGAAAAAGTTAACGATTACCAAGTGAAGTTCCGTCTAAGTGAGGCGAACTCAAACGTTCCTTACGAAATCGCGAAAGTACCAGTTGTACCGAAGCACGTATGGAGCAAAGTGAAAGATCCATCAACATTCACTAACGAAAACCCTGTAGGTACTGGTCCATTCACAGAGATCGATACTTTCACTCCTCAGCTATACATCCAGTGTGAAAACCCGAACTACTGGGATGCAGCTAACCTAGATGTAGACTGTCTACGTGTTCCTCAAATTGCGAACAACGACCAGTTCCTAGGTAAGATTGTTAACGGCGAAATGGACTGGACGTCTTCATTCGTTCCTGATATCGACCGTACTTACGCTGCAGCAAGCCCTAGCCACCACTACTGGTACCCGCCTTCAGGCACTCAAGCGTTTGTTGTGAACTTCAAGAACCCAGACGCAGCTAAAAATGAAGCACTAACAAACGTTGATTTCCGTCGTGCATTCTCTATGGCACTTGACCGTCAAACTATTATCGATATCGCATTCTATGGCGGCGGTACAGTGAATGACTTCGCATCTGGTCTAGGCTACGCATTCGAAGCATGGTCTGACGAAGCAACACACAACAAGTACAAAGGCTACAACACGTACAATGTTGAAGGTGCTAAGAAGCTTCTATCAAAAGCTGGCTTTAAAGACGTAAACAAAGACGGTTTCGTTGATACTCCATCAGGCAAGTCTTTTGAACTTCTAATTCAATCTCCAAACGGTTGGACAGACTTCAACAACACAGTACAGCTAGCAGTTGAACAACTAGCTGAAGTAGGCATCAAAGCTCGTGCTCGTACACCAGATTTCTCTGTGTACAACCAAGCGATGCTAGAAGGTACTTACGACGTGGCGTACACCAACTACTTCCACGGCGCAGATCCACACTTGTACTGGGATAGCGGCTACAACTCTAAACTGCAATCTGGTGACGGTATGCCTCGCTTCGCGATGCACTTCTACAAGAACGAGAAACTAGATGGTCTACTTAACAGCTTCTACAAAACAGCTGATAAGCAGAAGCAGCTAGAGATTGCTCACGGTATTCAGCAAATCATCGCTCAAGACCAAGTAACTATCCCTGTGATGTCTGGTGCTTACATGTACCAATACAACACAACTCGCTTCACTGGTTGGTGGAACGAAGAAAATCCTAAGGGCCGTCCAAACATTTGGGCTGGTATCCCAGAGCGTCTACTTCACGTACTGGACCTAAAACCGGTTAAATAAGTAGAAGTTCATTCCTCGCGGCACACCTTCCGTGTGCCGCCTATAAAAAATCCCCTCGTGACCAAAGCAACATATGGCGCTCGTCGTCAGGGGATTTTTCGCTCTAAATTTCGCTAGGAGCGACCTGAAACCAGAAACAGGGAAAAAATCTGGGTGAGTAAGGTGTGAGTTATGGGTTATTTTTTAAGACGTTTGTCGTTCTATCTTGTCGCGCTCTTGGTTGCAGCGACGTTAAACTTCATTATTCCGCGAGCAATGCCTGGTGACCCAGTTACCATGATGTTCGCTAACGCTTCAGTACAGGTTACGCCAGAAAGAATCGCAGCAATGAAAGAGTTGCTAGGTTTCGTTGATGGTCCTATTTACATTCAATACCTGTCATACATCAAAAACATTCTAAGCTGGGAGCTAGGTACTTCTATTCAGTTTTACCCGCTTTCAGTTAACAGCCTACTAGGTAGTGCATTCGGCTGGTCACTATTTCTTGCTGGTACTGCAGTAGTACTTTCGTTCTCGATTGCTTCTGTACTAGGTATCTTCGCGGCATGGAAGCGTGGCAGCAAATATGATGCTTTCGTTACGCCAGGCACACTGATTGTTCAAGCGATTCCACAAATGGTTATCGCAATGCTAGCGCTATTTACATTCTCAATCGGTCTGAAATGGTTCCCATCAGGTTACGCTTACACTCCAGGTACTATTCCAGATTGGACTAGCTGGGAGTTCCTAAAAGACGTTGGTTACCACGCAATCCTGCCATTATTCTGTGCAACGATTGTTCAGATTGGTGGCTTCCTGGTAAACATGCGTAACAACATGATCAACCTTCTTGCTGAAGATTACATCACAATGGCAAAAGGTAAGGGTCTGAGCGAAAACCGCGTAGTATTCAATTACGCTGCACGTAACGCTCTTCTACCAAGTGTGACAGCACTTTCCATGTCACTAGGTATGGCGATTGGTGGTCAGCTAATTATCGAGATGATCTTCAACTACCCAGGTCTAGGTACCGTTCTTCTAAACGCAATTCACGCACGTGACTACCAAGTACTTCAAGGTCAGCTAATCATCATGACCATGTTCATGCTGTGCTTCAACTTAATGGCAGACATGCTGTACATGATTCTAGATCCTCGCCTACGTAAGGGAGGCAAATAATCATGAAAGATCTATTCAAACTAATTCTGGGCAACCCGTTCGCACGTATTGGCCTAGGTATCGTAACTGTGTTCCTGTTCGTGGCAATTGCCGCACCATTAATTACCAAGCATGCTCCTGACAAACGTACAGGTAATCCACATGAGTACCCGGGCTTTGTTGTGAAGCAGGCGCAGAATAACCCTGATGGTTGGGTCGCGAAAAACCTTGCTGATGACCGTCGCACACTGATCATGTCTAAGAAGGCTGACCATGTTATGGGTACAACTCGTATGGGTCGTGATGTTTGGTCTCAAGTGGCTTACGGTGCTCGAGTATCACTAGGTGTTGGCTTTGGCGCAGGCATTATTGTGTGTTTCTTAGCAACGGTAATCGGTATCTCAGCTGGCTACTTTGGTGGTCGTGTCGATGACATTTTGAGTGCAGCAATGAACATCATGCTGGTAATTCCTCAGTACCCACTATTGTTCGTACTTGCTGCTTTCATTGGGGAGGCAGGCCCGCTCACCATTGCCTTGATCATCGCTGGTACCTCCTGGGCTTGGGGCGCCCGTGTCGTTCGCTCTCAGACGATGGCACTGCGCGAGAAAGAGTTTGTGAAAGCAGCTGAAGTTCTGGGTGAATCGTCGTTCCGTATTATCTTCGTTGAGATTTTGCCAAACCTTATCCCTATCGTGGGCGCAAGCTTCATCGGTTCGGTAATGCTAGCAATCAACACAGAAGCGGTAATCTCGTTCCTAGGTCTAGGTGATGCAAATACTATCAGCTGGGGCATCATGCTGTACAACGTACAGACTTCGTCTGCAATGCTTATCGGCGCATGGTGGGAAGTACTAGCTCCTTGTATTGCACTGACTCTACTGGTTACAGGTCTTGCTCTACTGAACTTCGCAGTAGATGAAATTGCTAACCCTCAGCTTCGTTCTCACAAAGGCATGAAGCGTTGGAAGAAATTGGCAGCACAAGACAAGAAAGAACGTGAGCCAGAATTGGCACCACAAAATGCACTATGGAGCGGAGATAAATAATCATGACTGCACCACTAATTTCTATCCGTAACCTATGCGTAGACTACATTACAGACGCGGGCGATGTCCGCGCTTGTAACAACGTCAGCTTTGATATTGCACCAGGCGAAGTATTCGGCCTAGCTGGTGAATCAGGCTGTGGTAAATCAACCGTTGCATTCTCGCTAATGCGCCTTCATAAGCCACCAGCGTTTATCACAGGTGGTGAGGTTATCTTCAACGGTGAAGATATCCTCAAATACAGTGATGACCGCATGCAAGCCTTCCGCTGGAGCGAGATGTCGATGGTATTTCAAAGCGCAATGAACGCTTTGAACCCGGTTCTTACTATGGAAGAGCAGTTCTGTGACGTAATCATGCGTCATACCAATATGACTCGTGCTCAAGCGAAAGTTCGCGCTGAAGGTTTATTGGAAATCGTAGATATCCACCCTAGCCGTCTAAACGATTACCCGCACCAGTTCTCTGGTGGTATGCGTCAGCGTCTGGTTATTGCTATTGCTTTGGCTCTGAATCCAAAAATGATCATCATGGATGAACCAACGACGGCACTAGACGTGGTTGTTCAGCGTGAGATTCTGCAGAAGATCTATGCACTTAAAGAAGAGTTCGGCTTCTCCATTTTGTTCATCACCCATGACTTGTCATTGATGGTCGAGTTCTCTGACCGCATCGGCATCATGTACTCGGGTGAACTGATTGAAGTCGCGCCTTCTAAGCAAATTCTGGAAAGTCCTTACCACCCTTACACTAAAGGTTTGGGTAGCTCTTTCCCTCCATTAACTGGTCCTAAAACCAAATTGACTGGTATTCCAGGCAACCCTTTGAACTTACTAGAAGTTCCTCAAGGCTGCCGCTTCCAAGCTCGTTGCGAACGCGTCCACGAAGCTTGTACTCGAGTACCAACTCAGCTGCGTCAAATTGAACCTGGTCGTTTCTCAAACTGCCACTTATACGGCGATCCGATTGCTCAAGCCAAGGTTTAACAACAAAAAATAACGCTAGCTAAGAACAAAATTACACTGGAGAGAATTATGAGCAAACAACTCGGCGAACTGCTGATTGAAGGTAAAAATGTCGTTAAGGACTTCCCTTTAAACAGTAACTCAATCAAGCAGTCTAAGATGCGTGCTATCAACGACGTATCATTCAAAATGTACAAAAGCCGCGGTTTGTCAGTAGTAGGTGAATCTGGTTCAGGTAAATCTACTACCGCAAAAATGATTGCGAAAATGTACGCCCCGACCGATGGCATCATCGAGTACAAAGGTCGTGATATTCAAGATATCACGTCTAAGCACGATTTGATGACTTACCGCGAAGGCGTGCAAATGGTATGGCAAGACCCGTTTGGCTCGCTAAACCCAACACACAACATCTTCCACCATATTGCTCGCCCACTGTTGATCCACAAGAAGGTTTCACCGGGCAACAAGAAGGAACTGGAAGAGCGAGTGTACGACCTACTAGAACAAGTTGGTCTGATTCCGCCAAAAGAGACCGCGCAAAAGTTCCCACACCAACTTTCTGGTGGTCAGCGCCAACGTGTGAACTTGGCTCGTAACATTGCGGTCGGCGCAGAAGTGGTGCTGGCTGACGAACCAACGTCAATGCTCGACGTTTCAATTCGTGCCGGTGTTCTTAACCTGATGGAAGAGATGAAGTTTGAGAAGCAAATGTCTCTGCTTTATATCACTCACGACATCGCAACAGCGCGCTACATCGCTGAAGATCTCGCAGTTATGTACGTGGGCCACATGGTTGAATGGGGTGATACAGAGGAAATCATTCATGATCCTCAACACCCGTACACGCAGCTACTGGTTTCAGCAGTGCCAGATCCATCGAAGTCAATTCACGAGAAACTGAAAGGCAACAAAGGTGAGATCCCACTGTGGACACCAGAATCCGTGGGCTGTCCATTCGCTGGGCGCTGTGTTCATGCCACAGAAAAATGTCGCGAGCGACTGCCTGGTGTGACGCAACTGTCCGATAACCACTTTGTTCGTTGTTACTTATTCGAAGATTAATCATAACGAGGGTCAGGCATCAACCTGACCCCTTTTTCCCTTTATATTTTATTGTTTCCCGGAGAAATTGAATGCTGCTACTGACTAACCATATTGGTTATGAGCGTCTGGGCCCTAAGAAAGCGATCATCCAGACGAGCCGACCACGCCTGTCTTCTTATACGGCTTTGTTGGTTTGTGCCGATAGCCATCAAACCGTTGCAACCTTGACGGTAGAAAAGCAAGGCAAAGTAGCGAACTGGCATCAAGGTCATTTCTACCTTATCGACTTTTCTTCATTTAACACTCCAGGTCACTATTACCTTCGTTTCGATCATTTGCGTTCATCTCACTTTGAGATCGGCGAACATATTCTTTTCGATCGCACACTTTCAGATGTGATCCATTATTTTAAATCTCAGCGCTGCGGAGGCATTTTCGATCAACAAGATCGTCAGGCTCCACTGCTAAATTCCGACGAAACCGCTGATGTTCACGGCGGTTGGTATGATGCATCGGGTGACGTCAGCAAATATCTGAGCCATTTGTCATACGCGAACTATCTGAACCCACAACAAACACCAATGGTGGTGTGGAATATATTGAAAGGTTTGTCTCTGCTTGAAGGCAACGACAAACTGGCTAAATTCACTGCTATTCGCCTTCTCGAAGAAGCACTATTCGGCGCTGATTTCCTTGTTCGTATGCAAAACGAAAAAGGCTTCTTCTATATGACGGTGTTCGACAAGTGGAGTAAAGACACAGCGCAACGCGAGATCTGTGCCTACGAGACCCAGCTCGGTCATAAATTTGATGATTACCAAGCGGGCTACCGACAAGGAGCCGGCGTTAGCATTGCGGCATTAGCCTCAGCAGCACGCCTAGACTTTCACGGTGAGTTCGACCAACAAAAATATCGCAATGCGGCAGAAAATGGTTATTGGCACCTAAAAGAACACAACACCCAATATCTAAACGATGGCCAAGAGAACATCATCGATGAATACTGCGCACTGCTTGCCGCTGTCGAGCTATTCAAAACAACGAAAGAAGCACGCTACCTAGAAGAAAGCCGCTTGTGGGCAAAACGTCTTTCAGCTCGTCAAACAAGTGATGAACACATTCAACACTTCTGGTCAGCCAATCAAGATGGTAGCCGCCCTTATTTCCATGCGGCAGAAGCCGGGCTTCCTGTTATCGCGCTATGTGAGTACTTATCAATTGAAGACGACTCTGAGCTTGCATCACCAGTAAAACAAACCATCAACAGAGCGTGTGAATTTGAAGTCTCTATCACCAACAAAGTAACCAACCCATTTGGCTACCCTCGACAATACGTAAAAGGCGTAGATGAAGCAAAACGTGACGCATTCTTTGTGGCACACAACAATGAATCGGGTTACTGGTGGCAAGGTGAAAATGCCCGCCTGGGTTCACTGGCAACTATGGCTTATGTGGCACAACCTTTCATCGAGTCAGAAACTCTACAGCAGCAGCTTTCAAAACTGGCACAAGACTCTATGAACTGGATTGTTGGCTTAAACCCGTACGACATGTGCATGTTAGACGGTCACGGCCGCAATAACCCTGATTACCTTCCGCAATACGGTTTCTTCAACGCAAAAGGTGGCGTATGTAACGGCATTACTGGCGGCTTTGAAGATGAGGAAGACATTGCATTTAATCCACCAGCACAGAAAGACGACATGCTTCAAAACTGGCGCTGGGGAGAACAATGGATCCCACATGGTGCTTGGTATCTACTCGCCGTAATGAGTCAGGCTCAGCACATCTCAACTTTAGCGAACTCTCAAGCATTCAAGGAACAATAAACATGGGGATGTATTTTGTAGGTATTGATGGCGGTGGCACTTCATGTCGCGCCCGTATCAAAGACGCGCAAGGCAACTTCATTGGCGAAGCAAAAAGTGGTAGTGCCAACATTATGTTGGGGGCAGAAGTCGCAATGGCATCGATTCTTGAATCTATTGCTTCAGCAGCACAGCAAGGCGGCCTAACCCAACAAGACTTTGCCTCTATGCACGTAGGTTTAGCGCTTGCAGGAGCTGAGCATAAAACCTCTTGGCAATCTTTTATGGCTTTAGAACATCCTTTTGCCAGTATGACACTCAATACTGACGCATACGGTGCTTGTATCGGTGCACACAATGGTGAAGATGGCGCGATCATGATTGCAGGAACAGGTTCTTGCGGCATTTTCCTCAAAGGCCTTGAGCAACACGTTGTTGGCGGTCGTGAGTTCCCAATATCCGATCAAGGCGGCGGTGCCGTAATGGGTCTACGCCTAATTCAGCAAGTCTTGCTAGCAGAAGATGGCATCCGTGAAAAAACACCTCTGGCCGCGCACGTTATGGCTCATTTTGAAAATGACGTCGACAACGTGGTGGCATGGTCTAAGCAAGCTCTGCCTCGCGATTACGGTCAGTTCTCTCCAGCAATTTTCCAACATGCAGAACAAGGTGATGCACTGGCGATTGAAATGCTAAAGCAAACCGCAGCGGACATAGAAATATTCTTAGTTGCTTTGAATAAGCGCGGCGCAACTCGTATTTGCTTGATGGGTAGCATTGCTGAGCGAATTCTGCACTGGCTATCTCCACCAGTACAACAATGGGTGGTAGAGCCTCAGTTTGATGCGATTGAAGGGGCAATTATGTTTGCTGGCAAGCCAGAACATAACCTTTACTCGGTGAGTGTTGAGTAGGAGTGAACATGGAATATCGTGTTGATTTAGTGGTCCTTTCTGAGCAAAAACAAAACTGCCGTTTCGGACTCACCTTTCATAACTTGAGCGATCAGGACCTAAACAACTGGAGTCTGACCTTCGCATTTGATCGCTACATACTTCCAGATAGCGTTTCAAATGGTCAACTTACTCAGATTGGTAGCTTTTGCACACTCAAACCTGAGGGTATGGTGTTGGCTGCCAACCATCACTACTACTGTGAATTTAGCATTGGCTCTAACCCATTCCGTTACTACTCGGATGGTTTTAATGAGGCGATAATCGACTTTATGGTAGATGGTCAACCTCAACGTGCTCAAGTCGATGTCACCCCTATCGTTTTAGCTTCACCTTATCGTGAGCGCAGTGACATTCCAGCAAGCTTAACCCACGCTCAGCCGCTGCTACCGAAACCAAATCATATTGAAGTCAATGAAGGCTACTTTACGCTGACTGAGCAATCTGGTGTTGCAACATATACCGATTTGGCTCAGCCAGCTCAAAATTGGTTCATAGACGAACTTCAGCGCATTCATCAGTTCTCAGTAAAAGAATCAAACAGTGGCAATGTAATATTTAAAGGAAACCCGACTTTAGACGAAGGCGTCTACAAGCTAAAGATATCGGAAGAATCAATCAAGATCGAAGCAGGTTCCACTTCCGGTTTTATACACGCGACAGCGACATTGTTGCAGCTAGTTAAGGCGGGGAGAGAAGCATCCACTCTCGATTTTGTCTGCGTCACAATCAAAGACAGCCCTCGCTTTCGTTACCGCGGCATGATGCTAGATTGTGCTCGTCACTTCCATTCTGTAGAGGAAGTGAAACGCCTTATTAACTTATTGGCACACTATAAGTTTAATACTTTTCACTGGCACCTCACTGACGACGAAGGTTGGCGAGTTGAGATTAAATCCTTACCAGAACTAACCAGTATTGGCGCTTGGCGAGGTGTAAATGAAGCGGTTGAACCTCAATATACTCATTTATCTGAGCGTTATGGTGGCTTCTATACCCAAGAAGAAATCAAAGACGTTATTGAGTTTGCAGCGCAACGTAGCATCACGATTATTCCTGAAATTGATGTACCCGGACATTGTCGCGCAGCGATCAAATCTCTGCCGCACCTTTTGGTAGAGAAAGAGGACTCAACAGAATATCGTAGTATCCAGCACTACAACGACAATGTCATCAACCCTGCTCTACCGGGAAGCTACGAGTTTATCGACAAAGTTCTTGAGGAAGTAGCCGCTTTATTCCCAGCTCCTTATGTACATATCGGCGCCGACGAAGTACCTAATGGCGTGTGGTCAAAGAGCCCTGCATGCCAAGCGTTAATGGAGCAATTGGGTTACACCGATTACAAAGAGCTGCAAGGCCACTTCCTACGCCACGCCGAAGACAAGCTGCGCAAGTTGGGCAAACGTATGGTGGGTTGGGAAGAAGCCCAGCACGGCAATAAGGTCAGCAAAGACACCGTGATCTACTCATGGTTAAGCGAAGAAGCAGCACTGAACTGCGCTCGCCAGGGCTTTGATGTGGTGCTACAACCAGCACAAACCACTTACTTAGACATGACTCAAGATTACGCACCAGAAGAGCCAGGTGTGGACTGGGCGAACCCGTTGCCACTAGAGAAAGCCTACAACTACGAGCCGTTAGCAGAAGTACCTGAAGACGACCCAATCAGAAAACGCATTTGGGGCATTCAAACCGCTCTATGGTGCGAAATCATCAACAACCAATCGCGCATGGACTACATGATTTTCCCTCGCCTAACGGCCATGGCTGAAGCATGCTGGACTGAAAAACAACACCGCAATTGGACCGACTATTTATCACGTTTGAAAGGACACCTTCCTCTGCTCGATTTGCAGGGAGTGAATTACCGTAAACCGTGGAAGTAATAACAAGCCAGATGCAACCGCATCACGCTTAAAGAGTTTTTAAATTTTTGGCTGCAGACGCAGCTTAGTAAAAAGGAAATACACAAATGAAATACGGCTATTTCGATAACGAGAATCGCGAATACGTCATCACTCGCCCTGACGTACCAGCACCATGGACAAACTACCTAGGTACTGAGAAGTTCTGTACGGTTATCTCGCACAACGCGGGTGGCTACTCGTTCTACAACTCTCCAGAATACAACCGTGTTACTAAATTCCGTCCTAACGCGACATTCGATCGCCCAGGACACTACGTTTACCTACGTGATGATGAGACAGGGGATTACTGGTCAATCTCTTGGCAACCAGTTGCAAAAAGCCTAGACGAAGCAAGCTACGAAGTCCGCCATGGCCTGTCTTACTCTAAGTTCAAATGTGAATACAGCGGCATTACCGCAACGAAAACACTGTTCGTGCCAAAAGGCGAAGACGCTGAAATCTGGGATGTAGTAATTAAAAACACTTCAGATAAACCACGTACGATCAGCGCATTCTCATTTGTTGAGTTCTCATTCAGCCACATTCAGTCTGATAACCAGAACCATCAGATGTCTCTGTATTCTGCGGGTACGTCATACAACGAAGGCGTGATTGAGTACGACCTGTACTACAACACCAACGATTTCGAAGGTTTCTACTACCTAGCTTCAACGTTTGACCCAGATTCATACGACGGCCAACGTGACAGCTTCCTCGGTCTATACCGTGACGAAGCAAACCCGTTAGCGGTAGAACAAGGTAAGTGTTTCAACACTGCACAGACTTGTTACAACCACTGTGGTTCTCTGCATAAGCAATTCACTATTCAACCAGGTGAGGAAGTGCGTTTTGCTTACATTCTAGGTATCGGTAAAGGCAATGGTGACCGTCTACGTGCTAAGTACCAAGACCTTGCAGAAGTAGATAATGCGTTTGCGGGTATCAAAGCACACTGGGATGAGCGTTGTGGCAAGTTCCAAGTGAAATCGCCAAACGAAGGTCTAGACACCATGATCAACGCTTGGACACTATACCAAGCAGAAACTTGTGTGGTGTGGTCTCGTTTTGCTTCGTTCATCGAGGTGGGAGGTCGTACTGGTCTTGGTTACCGCGATACAGCGCAAGATGCAATCTCAGTTCCTCACGCTAACCCAACAATGACGCGCAAACGTATCGTTGACCTACTGCGCGGCCAAGTGAAAGCGGGTTACGGTCTACACCTATTCGATCCAGATTGGTTCGATCCAGAGAAAGCTGACGTTAAACCATCGAAATCTCCAACAGTAGTTCCAACACCTTCTGATGAAGACAAGATCCACGGCATCGAAGACACATGTTCTGATGATCACCTATGGCTAGTTCCAACCATCTGTAAGTACGTGATGGAAACGGGTGAGCACAGTTTCTTTGACGAAGTGATCCCTTACGCAGATGGCGGCGATGCAAGCGTTTATGACCACATGAAAGCAGCGCTAGACTTCTCTGCGGAGTACGTAGGTCAAACCGGTATCTGTAAAGGTCTACGCGCAGACTGGAACGACTGTCTAAATCTAGGTGGTGGCGAATCTTCAATGGTGTCGTTCCTACACTTCTGGGCACTGCAAGAGTTCATCGACCTAGCGAAATACCTAGGGAAAGAAGCCGACGTAGAGAAATACACGGAAATGGCAGCAAACGTTCGTGAAGCATGTGAAACACATCTTTGGGACGACGAAGGCGGCTGGTACATCCGTGGTCTGACGAAGAATGGCGACAAGATCGGTACAGCGCAACAAGCAGAAGGCCGAGTGCACCTAGAGTCAAACACGCTAGCGGTACTTTCTGGTGCGGTATCTCAAGAGCGTGGTGAGAAAGCGATGGACGCAGTCGATGAGAACCTGTTCTCTGAATACGGCCTGCACCTAAACTCACCATCATTCGCAACACCAAACGATGACATCGGTTTCGTAACTCGCGTTTACCAAGGCGTAAAAGAGAACGGCGCTATCTTCTCACATCCAAACCCATGGGCTTGGGTAGCAGAAGCAAAATTGGGTCGTGGTGACCGTGCAATGAAATTCTACGATGCACTAAACCCATACAACCAAAACGATATCATCGAAAAACGTATTGCAGAACCATACTCATACGTGCAGTTCATCATGGGTCGTGACCACCAAGACCACGGTCGTGCAAACCACCCGTGGTTAACAGGTACATCTGGCTGGGCTTACTTCGCTGTTACCAACTTTATCCTTGGTGTGCGTACAGGCTTTGATGGTCTGACTATCGATCCATGTATCCCAACTAACTGGCCTGGTTTCGAAGTGACTCGTCAATGGCTAGGTGCAACGTACAACATCAAAGTGGTTAACCCAGACTCAGTAAGCAAAGGCGTTAAGTCGATTACCGTGAACGGTGAAGCAGTAAATGGTGCATCTGTACCAGTTCAAGCGGAAGGTTCAGTAAACGAAGTTATCGTTACTCTAGGTTAATCGTCTTTTAGGGGAGAGCTTCTCCCCTTTTGATTTATCCGATGCACTTGAGTTTGATGAGTACATCGGTTCGCTAGCAAAGATTTAAGAAGCGGTGGGATGCCGCTCTTATCGAGGATCGAATCATGATCAAATTTGGTACAGGCGGCTGGCGTGCATTTATTGGTGAGGAGTTCACCAAAGATAATGTACGTTTGGTGGCTCAAGCAGTAGCAAACATTACCAACAACGAATCCGCAGCTGATCGCGGCTTTGTGATTGGCTATGACCGTCGTTTTCTTTCTGATAAAGCAGGTCGTTGGTTTGCTGAAGTATTGGCAGCAAACGGTATTGCGGTTAGCTTTATCGACAAGTTTGTCCCTACACCTATCGTGATGTTCAAAGCGAAGGAAATGGGCTGTGCTTACTCTGCATGTATTACCGCATCGCACAACCCAGCCGATTACAACGGCATTAAAGTCTTCATTGAAGGTGGTCGTGACGCAGATGAAATCATCACCCAAAAGATCGAATCACAAATCTCAACCCTAACAGTGAATGACGTGAGAAGCGTCGATTTTGAGCAAGCGGTTGAAGACAAGCTAATTGAAATCATTAACCCAATGAACGAGTTTGTTGACTCGATCATCGACTTTATCGACATCGAAGCGATCAAGAAAGCGAATCTACGCGTGTTGATCGACCCTATGTTTGGTGTTGCGAAAAACGCGCTACAAACCGTGCTGATCAACGGCCGTTGTGAAGTCGACGTGATTAACGACGGCAAAAACCCAGATTTCGGTGGCTTAATGCCATCACCAAGTGCTGCAACCCTTTACCGCTTGATGCACCTAGTGGAACAAGAAGGCTATGACATCGGTATCGGTACCGATGGCGACGCAGACCGTCTTGGTATTATCGACGAGAAAGGTCACTTCATTCATCCAAATGAAGTGCTACTGCTGCTTTACTACTACCTACTTGAATACAAAGGCTGGACAGGCTCAGTGGTACGTAACATCGCAACCACGCACCTTTTAGATAAAGTTGCAGAAGATCACGGCGAGAAATGCTTTGAGGTTCCAGTGGGCTTTAAGCACATCAGCTCTCAAATGGAAGCTGACGATTCATTGATTGGTGGTGAGAGCTCTGGCGGCCTAACTATTCGCGGTCATATCAAAGGCAAAGACGGCGTATTCGCATCCAGCCTATTGGTAGAAATGATTTCAGTAACCGGCAAAAAACTGTCTGAGTTGCTGGATGAAATCTACGGCAAGTATGGCTATGCCTACATGGCGGAAGGCGATTGCAAATTCAAACCGGCGCAAAAAGAAGTACTGTTCAGCAAGATTTATGTTGAAAAGCAGTTGCCTGAGTTTGAGTTTGAAATCGAAAAAGTCAGCTACGAAGATGGTGCGAAAGTGTACTTCAAGAACGGCGGTTGGATCATCGCTCGCTTCTCAGGTACCGAACCATTACTACGAATTTTTGCAGAGATGCAAGATAAAGACACTGCAGAACGTGTTCTTCAACAGTTTAAGGACTTTCTGTCCTTATAGCTAAATTGTGTGCCCGCTTCGTGCACACGACCTATAGGTGAAGAACACTTGCCCGGCGACATACCCGCCGGGCCTTTTTCTTTTCGATGATACTACTTAGGCGAAAGCTAACACGCCTTGAGTTTCTACTTTCACCGTAACGCTATCCCCAACATTCAATGCTTCCGCTGAGGTTGCCAACAGTCGGTCACCATTGACATCAATCACGTAGCGGCAGTGGTCACCCATAAAGTGCTGCTCAAGTACTTTGACCGCACTCTCTTCATCAGCAGCAATTTGCACATGTTGAGGGCGAAGCAGTAATGCACATTCTGCATCAACTTGGATTTCTTGCTGAGCATTGGCTTCCACCACACCAAGATGAGTTTCAAATTCACTGTCAGAAATGCGCTTCGCTGCAAGGTAGCTACCACCACCTAAGAAGTCTGCAACAAATTTGCTCGAAGGCTGGTAGTAAAGCTCAGAGGCTGTTCCGTATTGCTCGATTACACCATGGTTCATTACTGCCATCTTATCGGCAAAGGCAAACGCCTCTTCACGACTGTGAGTAACGAAAATTGCGGTAACGCCTTGCTCTTTAAAGATTTTACGGATCTCTCGGATAAGTTCATGGCGAACTTGGGTATCGATATTGGAAAACGGTTCATCCAACAACAGAAGATCAGGTTTGTAAGCCAGTGAGCGGGCAATCGCCACGCGCTGCTGTTGACCACCAGAAAGCTGGTGAGGATAACGATCACCGTAGCCTTTGAGGTGAACTAAGCCGAGCATTTCTTCTACTTTGAGAAGCTTTTGCTGCGCCGTTTCATTTTTCAAGCCAAAAGCGATGTTCTCTGCCACTGTCAGATGCGGGAATAAGGCGTAATCTTGGAAGATCATACCGATATTACGCTGCTCTGGTGGTAACCAGTTTTCACCGTCATCAATAGTGAGACAATTCAAGCTCATTTGACCAGAGCTTAGCGGCAACAAACCAGCAATGGCTTTCAATAGCGTTGTCTTACCGCAACCACTCGCGCCGAGCAGGCACACGATCTGTCCTTGTTCAACTTCTAAAGAAAGTGATTCAAGGACGGTCTGATCGTCATACTGACAAGTTAGGTTTTTAATCGATAGTGCGCAGCTCATCAGTGATTTTGCTCCAGTGAACGGTTAACAACAACAAGCGGGATCAACCCAACTAGGACCAGTAATACTGCTGGTAGAGCAGCAAGTTCCAAATGCTCGTCCGAGGCGAAGTTGTATACATACGTCGCCAAGGTTTCAAAGTTAAATGGACGCAATAATAGTGCAGCATTGAGCTCTTTCATCGACTCAATAAACACCAACAAACCAGCAATCAGTGCACCACGTTTAACCAGAGGGAAGTGCACTCGCCAAAGCATGGTATTAGGCGTACAGCCCATGGTACGGGAAGCCATATCCAGCGACGGAGAGATCTTATTTAAGTTACTTTCGACACTACCAATCGCCACAGCGGAGAAACGCACCACCATCGCAAAAATCAGTGCAAACATGGAGCCAGAAAAAATCAGTCCAGGTCTGCCCCATTCCATCGCTTTAGCAATATCGTTAACACGGTGATCCATAAACAGCACTGCCACCATGACACCAATCGCAAGTACAGTGCCCGGAACCGCGTAGCCCATAGAAGACAGACGCATGAAAGCTAAGCTAGAGCGGCCGCCGTTTACGCGTTGGCTGAAATTCACCGTCAAAGCAATCGCAACACCGATGATGGCAGCCACGACTGACACCACCAAACTGTTCCATGCATATTCACGAAACTCCGGTGTCCAACTTTGTGCAAAGTAAGTAATCGCGTAATCAATTAACTGTAGCAATGGGAAGATGAACGCAATTGCTACCAAACCCCAACACCAAATCAGTGCGCCCCACTTTCGCCAACCTTTTAGCTCATAACGGAAATCTTCATGGCTATTAAACTGGCTTTGGAATAACTTCTGTTTGCGGCGGCTGTAGCGCTCGGCACTCAGTAACAACACCACAATCATCAACATCATGGCTGAGATCTTCGCGGCTGCATTTAAGTTCGAGTAGCCTAGCCAAGTATCGTAAACCGCAGTAGTCAGCGTGTTCACCGCAAAATAGCTGACGGTGCCGAAATCGCCAATGGTTTCCATTGCAACCAGAGACAGGCCAACAGCGATAGAAGGCCTGACAAGCGGCAAAGAAATGCGCCAAAAGCTCTCCCAAGGAGAACATTTCAGTAAGCGTGCACTTTGTAACAAAGAGACGTTCTGTTCCATAAATGCCGCTCGGCAAAGCAAGTAAACGTATGGGTAAAGAACAAGAGAAAGAACGAAAGTGGCACCGCTCAAAGTACGGATATCTGGGAACCAATATTCGCCCGGTCCCCATCCGGTTATATCACGCAAAAAGATCTGAATCGGCCCAGCAAAATCAAACCAATCCGTGAAAATGTAACCAATGATATAACCTGGCATCGCGAGAGGCAGAACTAATGCCCACTGCAGCCACTTCTCAGTTGGCAATTTACACATCGCCATAAACCAAGCACTTGGAATACCGAGAATCAAAGAAAGGAGCATCACACCAGCAGTCAGAACTACGGTGTTATAGATGTAGGTAGGCATGACCGTCGACATCAAGTGTGTGAACAGGTCATCTGTCTCGCCAATGGCGGTATAGAAGATCGCTAAGATCGGCAAAACCAGTAACAGGGTAATCACCCCACTACTGGTTTTCCATAGAGAATGTTTATTCTTCATTGCCTAAATACTGCAAGGCTGTATGAAATACAAATGCGGCTGCAAATACATCTCATATCCTTTAATCAAATGGGGGTATAGTTATACCCCCACATGGAATTAAAGGTCAAATTTCACTTCATCTAGTAGCTTAATTGCCGCTTCGTGGTGAGAAGCAATGTCATCTAGAGAAATCGTATCTGCTTTGAAGTCACCCCAAGATTCCACAAGCTCAGAACGCTTAACACCTTCTTTTACTGGGTACTCGTAGTTTACTTCTGCGTACATTTGTTGCGCTTTGTCACCCGTTAGGAATTCCATTAGCTTCACAGCGTTGTCTTTGTTTGGAGAGAACTTAGCCATCGCCATACCAGAGATGTTTACGTGTGTACCTGTTGTCTCTTGGTTAGGGAAGTTGATGTATACCGCATCAGCCCAAGCTTTTTGCTCTTTGTCGTTAACCATCTTACCTAGGTAGTAGCTGTTACCTAGAGAAACGTCACATAGACCTTCTTTGATTGCTTTAACTTGAGCACGGTCGTTACCTTGAGGCTTACGAGCTAGGTTCGCTTTTACGCCTTCTAGCCATTCTTTTGTCTCAGCTTCACCGTGGTGCGCGATCATAGAAGACACTAGAGATACGTTGTAAGGGTGCTTACCGCTACGCGTACAGATTTTGCCTTTGAATTCTGGCTTCGCTAGATCTGCGTAGTTGAAGTCGTTACCTAGTTTGCCAACACGGTCACGTGAAGAGTAAACGTTACGAGTACGTAGAGTCAGAGCAAACCACTCGTTTTCTTTGTCTTGGTACTGTGCTGGTACGTTTTCTTCGATGATTTTGCTATCTACCTTTTGAACTAGACCTTTGTTAGTCAGCTCCGCTAGACGGCTGATATCTGTAGTAAGGATTACGTCAGCTGGGCTGTATTCGCCTTCTTGAGCCAACTTCTCTGCTAGGCCTTTTTTGGCAAACTTCACGTTTACTTTAATGCCAGTTTCTTTAGTGAACTCGTTGAACATTGGTTCAACTAGGAAAGGTTGACGGTAAGAGTAGACGTTCACTTCTTCAGCAGCCATTGCTGTTGGAGCTAGAGTAGCGCAAGTAATCGCTGAAAGAGTTAGCAGTTTTTTCATTGTTTAATCCTTTACCATGCTAATGATAACGTTTATCAGTTGCGTTATTATATGCATGTTCAGTAGGAAAACAATGATGTGACACTAAAAAACCTGCTCATCAGAGCAGGTTTTTGATAGTTTACTTTGTAACTAATTGTTTCTTTATGTCGACTATTTCACAGTAACAAATTCAGGGTAGGCACCAACACCACAGTCGTGCATATCCATACCTTCAAGCTCTTCTTCTCCCGATACGCGAATGCCGATGGTTGCTTTTAAGATTGCCCATACCACAAGGCTCGCACCGAATACCCAAGCAAAGATAACAGCCGCACCTAGAAGCTGTGCGCCGAACGTTGCATCACCATTACTTAGCGGTACAACCATTAAACCAAAGAAACCACACACACCGTGTACAGAGATAGCACCTACAGGGTCATCAATCTTCACTTTGTCTAGACCGATGATACTGAATACCACTAGCGCACCCGATACTGCACCGATTGCAACTGCGTAAAGTGGTGATGGTGATAGAGGATCTGCCGTGATGGCAACAAGACCAGCCAATGCACCGTTAAGAATCATGGTTAGATCAGCTTTACCCCAAGTAGTTTTACATACGAGTAATGCTGCGATAGCACCTGCTGCCGCTGCTGCGTTTGTATTAAGGAAGATTTGACCTACCGCTGTCGCGTTTTCAAAATCAGATACCATCAACTGAGAACCGCCATTGAAGCCGAACCAACCAAACCAAAGAATGAACGTACCCAATGTAGCTAGAGGCATGTTTGAACCAGGAATTGGGTAGATTTCGCCGTTTTTACCGTATTTACCTTTACGTGCACCCAGTAATAGTACGCCTGCTAATGCTGCTGCTGCACCTGCCATGTGTACGATGCCTGAGCCAGCAAAGTCACTAAAACCTGCTTCTGATAGGAAACCACCGCCCCATGTCCAGTAACCTTCCATTGGGTAGATAAATGCCGTCAGCACTGCTGAGAAGATGAGGAAAGACCAAAGCTTCATACGCTCTGCTACCGCACCAGATACCACTGACATTGCTGTTGCGACGAATACCACTTGGAAGAAGAAATCCGACTCTAACGAGTGATCTGCGCCTTCACCTTGTGTGCCAATTAGTGCACCAAATGATGGTAACCAACCACCTTCGCCATTATCAACGTACATAATGTTGTAGCCGACCAATAGGAACATGGTACAAGCAATCGCGTACAGACAGATGTTTTTGGTTAGAATTTCTGTTGTGTTTTTCGAGCGAACTAAGCCCGCTTCCAGCATGGCAAAGCCAGCTGCCATCCACATAACCAACGCACCAGAAATGAGGAAGAAAAAGGTGTCGAGTGCGTAACGTAATTCAGTTACCGTTGTTGTTAATTCCATGATAGTTCTCCAATCCCTTGAATTCTTAAAGTGCTTCTGCGTCCATTTCACCAGTACGAATACGTACTGCTTGATTTAGGTCGTAGACAAAAATCTTACCGTCACCAATCTTTCCTGTTTGAGCCGCTTTAGTGATGGCCTCTACCACACGATCCACATTGTCTGCATGGGTTGCGATTTCTAGTTTTACTTTTGGTAGGAAGTCGACTTGATACTCGGCGCCACGGTATAGCTCCGTGTGGCCTTTCTGACGACCAAAACCTTTAACCTCTGATACTGTCATCCCTTCAATACCGACATCAGCCAATGCTTCGCGCACATCGTCTAATTTAAAAGGTTTTATAATGGCATTAATGATTTTCATTGAATCTTCTCCGCAGCTTTCATCCTGAAACATTTGTATTAATCCAAGCGGCGTGCCAACTTTTTATCTTGTTGATTTATATAGAGTTAGCAAAATTAACAAACTTATAAACAAAAAGGGCGCACCATATCGGTGCGCCCTTCTCACAAATATAAGGCAACCCTAATTAGACTCCCCAAAACTGTGCGTTAAATGTTCAAAAAGTCTTTCCATTGCTCTATCAGGGTACAAAAGTCTTCAATACCACAACTGGCTGTACTCTCTGCATCGTAGAAGTCAAACTCGCTTTCCATTTCCACTTCATACTCATTGCCCAATGCGTTTTCTTGCACTAGCACCTCGTCACCATGGATCATCAAACTGATCTCTGCACCGGTTAATCTATGCTCTTGAGATGGCGAAGAAAATGCCTGATCAATTAAGGCTTCAACTTGCGCGATTTTCGCTGGGTCTTTACCAATTTCTTCTTGCAACCAACGACCTACAATCTCATGCCCCATGCTGCATTTGACATAGTATTCGCCCATCAATGTGTTGCGGATGAATTCAAATTCCATCGTGATCGCCTTTTCGTATCAATTTGGTGCGGAGTATACAGGGAGATTTGAGATGGGAGAAGCGGGAGACGAGAGCTCTCTCAATGGCTTGTTTAAAAGAGATTCCCGACTGCACTCCTTCGTCGCTTTCGGGAATGACATCGTTGTTACTCTTAGCTATTTAAATCGTCATCCTCAATAGCGAGGCACGAGCGAGTTGGGGATCTCTCAATAGATTCCCGACTGCACTCCTTCGTTGCTTTCGGGAATGGCATCGTTTTTACTCTTAGCTATTTAATCGTCATCCTCAAGAGCGAGGCTCGAGCGAGTTGGGGATCTCGCAATACGTAGCCTAAAAGAGATTTCTCCTCCCTCAGTCTAGGAAACGACATAGTTCTAGTATCTCGTCGCGAAGCATCCCACAAAAAAGCGCCCACCAAATGGTGGGCGCTTAATTAAGTATTAGCAAAGCTCGCTAAAATTATGCAGGCTCTTGGAAGATAACCTCTGCCGCTTTCTTGGTGTACTCATCCATCTTGTGGAAGTTCAAGTAACGGTAAGTATCTGCTGCTGTCGCATCGATTTGCTTCGCGTATTCTAAGTACTCTTCCTTCGTTGGAATCTTACCTAGAATTGCACCAACCGCTGCTAGCTCAGCAGAAGCAAGGTATACATTTGCACCTGTACCTAGACGGTTCGGGAAGTTACGCGTTGAAGTCGACATTACTGTTGCTTTGTCTGCTACACGTGCTTGGTTACCCATACATAGCGAACAACCAGGAGTTTCAATACGAACGCCAGCGCGGCCATAAATACCGTAGTAACCTTCTTCCGTCAGTTGGTCGCGGTCCATCTTGGTTGGTGGCGCTACCCATAGACGAGTATCTAGCTGACCACCGAATTGCTCTAGCAGTTTACCTGCAGCACGGAAGTGACCAATGTTAGTCATACAAGAACCGATGAACACTTCATCAATCTGTGTGCCTTGAACTTCAGACAGAAGACGCGCGTCATCTGGATCGTTTGGTGCACATAGGATTGGCTCGTGAATATCTGCTAGGTCGATTTCAATGATGTGCGCGTATTCCGCGTCTGCATCCGCTTCCATCAACTCTGGGTTAGCCAACCACTCTTCCATCGCAGTAATACGACGCTCGATAGTACGACGGTCGCCGTAACCTTCCGAGATCATCCACTTAAGCATGGTGATGTTTGAGTTTAGGTATTCTTCAATAGACTCTTGAGACAGCTTCACTGTACAACCTGCCGCTGAACGCTCTGCTGACGCATCCGATAGTTCGAAGGCCTGCTCAACCGTTAGGTGCTCAACACCTTCGATCTCTAGTACGCGACCAGAGAACTCGTTGATCTTACCCGCTTTCTCAACCGTCAATAAACCTTGTTGGATTGCGTAGTAAGGAATTGCATGTACAAGGTCACGTAACGTAATACCCGGCTGCATTTCACCTTTAAAACGCACCAAAATTGACTCTGGCATATCCAGTGGCATTACACCTGTCGCCGCAGCGAACGCAACCAGACCTGAGCCTGCAGGGAATGAAATACCTAGAGGGAAACGAGTATGTGAGTCACCACCTGTACCTACAGTATCAGGCAGAAGCATACGGTTTAGCCATGAGTGGATTACACCATCACCCGGACGAAGTGATACACCACCACGGTTCATGATGAAGTCAGGTAGTGTGTGGTGCGTGTTTACATCGACTGGTTTTGGATACGCAGACGTGTGACAGAATGACTGCATCACAAGATCAGCGGAGAAGCCCAGACACGCAAGGTCTTTTAGCTCATCACGAGTCATAGGACCGGTTGTATCCTGAGAACCAACTGTGGTCATCTTAGGCTCACAGTATTGACCTGCACGTACACCTTCAACGCCACATGCTTTACCCACCATCTTCTGAGCTAGTGTATAGCCTTTGTCAGATTCAGAAGGGTCAACTGGCTTAGCAAACAGGTCTGTTTCTTCTAGGCCCAGTGATGCACGAGCACGGCTTGTTAGACCACGACCGATAATCAGTGGAATACGACCACCAGCACGAACTTCATCAAGCAGTACTTTGCTCAGTTCAAAGCTAGAGATCTCTTCACCGTTTTTACGCACAACGCCTTCGTATGGGAAGATATCAATTACATCACCCATGTTCATGTTCTGTACGTCTAGTTCGATTGGGAGTGCGCCAGAGTCTTCCATTGTGTTGTAGAAAATTGGAGCGATCTTACCACCTAGACAAATACCACCGGTGCGCTTGTTTGGTACGTATGGGATATCTTCACCCATAAACCAAAGCACTGAGTTAGTCGCTGACTTACGAGAAGAGCCGGTACCAACAACATCGCCCACGTAGGCCAGTGGGATACCGTCTTTTTGCAGTTCTTCAATTTGATTGATAGGACCAACGCTGCCTGGTTGATCTGGCACGATGCCATCACGTTCCATCTTCAGCATCGCTTTCGCGTGTACTGGGATATCAGGACGAGACCAAGCATCTGGTGCTGGAGACAAGTCATCGGTGTTGGTTTCACCAGTAACTTTAAATACTTTAACAGTAATCTGTTCCGCGACTTTCTTCTTCGATGTGAACCATTCTGCGTCCGCCCATGATTGCAGGACTTGCTGTGCGAATGCATTACCAGCTTTGGCTTTCTCTTCTACATCATAGAAAGCATCGAACATCAGTAGGGTATGAGACAACGCTTTAACTGAGATTGGCGCTAGTAGGTCATCGTCTAGGAATTCAACTAGAGGAGCGATGTTGTAACCGCCTTGCATCGTACCTAGTAGCTCAGCAGCTTTTTCACGGCTTACTAATGGTGATTCCACTTCACCTTTTGCTACCGCCGTTAGGAAACCTGCTTTTACATATGCAGCTTCATCCACACCCGGTGGGATACGGTTCTCTAGTAGGTCAAGAATAAATGCTTCTTCACCTTGTGGGGGATTTTTCAGAAGTTCAACAAGTCCAGCAACTTGTTCAGCGTCTAGCGGTTTAGGAACAACTCCTTCGGCAGCACGCTCTTCGACGTGTTTACGGTAGGCTTCAAGCACGACTTTTTTCCTCTCATTGCGGTTCCTCCTTTTTAATTACTATTTTTCAAAGTAAAGGAGTGAACATCCTTGGAAACTTGGCTCTCCATTGCCCTTGTTTTCATTCAATTCTGATTGAGAAACAGCGCCGTAGAGGCCAAACTGTGGGCGAAAGGATAGCAAATTTAACGTTAAATTAAAATCTCATCATTTTGACCAACATAGCAACTTACGACTAAAGTCCGGTAAATTTTGGCTAAATATGCGGAGATCTTGCTATCCTACTCCCGGTTATTTAAATGATGTTCCAACGATCAGGTACACTGCATCTAAATTCTGCTCTGTACGACCGTATGCCAACATGATCGGCCCAACTGGAGAATCTACTCCAAAGAAAACCGACGCAGCATTATACAGTGGCGCCTCATGCAACTTAAGATCGTTGTCTGACCAAACACCACCGTGTTCAAGGGACGCACCTAGATAAACTGGTGCTTCAAACAGCCCGAAGTCGTTATCCATCCATTTATAACGATACACCAAGCTGGTATAAAATAAGTTCTGTCCAATCAGACTATTACGAGGAATACCGGACAAATTTAAGAAGCCGCCTAACTCTCTAGGATCTAAAGGCACAAAAGAGTTTTTACTCTCAACAAAGCTATATTCCGCCTGTCCGACTAAAGTATGACGGCTGTATGTCATTGCACCTTTAAAACGGGCGGTAATTTCATAAACAGTATCTTCAATGCTATTTTTTGCGTTTTCACCTCGAAGATCCTCAGGAGTTTTGTCATGAGAAACAAGGTAGTCCAAGTCGATCAGCATACCACGAGTTGGAAGTGCAAAATCGTCCAAAGTGTCTAAGCGGTAGTTGGCAAAAACACCCAGTCGCTCATAATCTAGCTCCCCCGCAGACTGAATAGTAGATGCTTCTATCGTCCCTTTGGTATAGCGACCACCAACACGAAACTCTTGCCACAAGGTTGGCTGCACACCTGCAGCTAGCTCGGTAATAAACTCGGTGTAAGAAACTGGTAGAAAATCATACACTGAACCGATATCGGGGTTTTCAAACTCGTCATCGAGAGGTAAGTTTCTGTTCTCCGTGTTGTAATTCACTTTGCTAGAAACGAACAACTGCTGACTCGAAAGCACCGGAGAGTAAAGCTCCGCCTCAATCAATTTATCCGTGCCCATATCCACATTAAACGTCAGCTCCGCGCCGTGAGAGTTCAAGTTAGTGAAATTTGCCGATATACCGATGCCATATTGACTGTCAGTATTGAAATCGTCTTCTAAGAAAAAACGGAAGTTTAGGTAATTTGGACCCCAAGATTTTTCGTTCACTTCAAAGACGAGTAAGTTCACCCCATCGATCTCTTCAAAGTAATAAGTGATCAGTTCAAAACGATCCAGTGCATAGAGATTCTCTACCGCTTTTTCGATCTCTGCCGTTTCTAGAGGGCGTCCTGTGTCTAACTCAAGTCGGTTAGTCAACAGCACATCACTGTAGTGGGTATTGTTCACAAGAACGATTTGGTCGACGACGCGTTCATCCCCATACTCAAGGTTCTTGCGCATATCTTGTTTATGTTCGATGTATTTCTGGTACTCCGCATTCGACACACTCAGCCCTTCAAGTTTTGACTTTAGTCCTCGAGTGATCTCATAACCCGCTTTAAAAGCGTCTGGCATTTTTTCGAACTCTACCGTCTCCATTTGCCCTACATTAGGACGAATGTAAACATCATCTCCGCTGAGTGTTTCGGCTTGCTCTTGGGTACTACGACGAACAAGATAGTTAGAAAGCTGATCTGCTACGATGAATAAACCAGTGAAGTCCTCTTTGGTTTTGTAATCTGTACTGATATCCACCGCAATAACGATATCGGCGCCCATCGCGCGTGCAACATCAACCGGCATGTTATTAACCACGCCACCATCCACCAGCATATGACCATTGAGTTCGTAAGGTGGAAGCGCGCCAGGCACTGACATACTCGCCATCATGGCATCAACTAGATAACCGTTATCTAGAACGACCTCTTCCAGCTCGACGATATCAGTCGCGACGGAGCGGTATGGAATGGCAAGATCATCAAAGGAGTTAAAACGGCCAAGGTTGCCCGTGGTTTCGCGCAGAATGCGCAACATGTTTTGGCCTTGCACCACGCCTGTTGGCGAACGCACTTCACCAAACCTCAAACCTAGGTCAGTAGTGATTTGATAACGGTCTTCGTATTCTTTATCGCGGACGCGACGTTGGCTGCGGTCGACACGGTCTCGATAACCGCTGTTCCAATCGACACTGTAGATAAAACTTTCGATTTCATCGGCGCTCATCCCCGTGGCATATAGACCACCAACATAAGCACCCATGCTAGTCCCAGTGATGATATCAACGGGAATATTCATCTCTTCCAGAGCCTTCAAAACCCCAATGTGAGCGGCTCCTTTTGCTCCACCACCAGCGAGGACGACAGCAATTTTAGGCCGAGAGGAGTCTTCTTCGAGATGTTTAGCAAAGGAAGGCGTTGCAATCAAAAAGGAGCAGACCCACAACGCAAAGCAACGTATCCATGGGTTCGTATTTGACCTTTTTAACATTCATTTCTTCCTTTACTGAATATTGAACACCTACTTTTACTAAGAATTAAACAACTGCACAAGTCAGCGATGGTGTTTTTGGTGGTCCTACCAATCAAATAAGCTGTTCAACCAGTTCGATTTTTTTTCACACTGTTGCTTAATTTGCCCGGTTTTATCCCACACTGGCAGTTTGTACTCACTACGACAATTCATTTCCAGCGCACCATTCGTCGCTTTCTGAAAACCTAATGTGGTCACTTCATTCGGCCATGGCAGCTCTAGTCGCTCTGGAATACGCTGTTTCAAGTATTCAGCATACACACGCAATGCGCCACTAGACCCAGTTAGTTTAGTCGATTTATTATCATCGCGACCAAGCCAAACGGTGGTGACTTCTCGCCCATCAATACCCACAAACCAACTGTCACGGCTATCGTTACTCGTCCCCGTTTTACCTGCTAATGCCGCCCATGCGAATTGGCTTTGTAGGAATCGGCCCGTACCTTGTGCAACACCTCGCTTCATCGCATAAGTCGTCAGCCAAGCAGCTTGCTGATCAACGGCCTGAGTTGAGCGGGGCAGCGATTGATAAATCACATTGCCATCCATATCAATCACCGAGCGTAATGCAGAGAGTTTCGCACGTTTACCAGAGTTCGTTACTGTTTGGTACATTTGTGCTACTTCAAAGGGCGTTAACGAAAATGATCCTAAGAACATCGAAGGAACAGGGCGGATCTCGCTCTTATCTACACCAAGGCGCTCTAGTGTGTCTGAAACTTCTGGAATTCCTAACTGCATACCCAAGCGCACGGTAGGCACATTGAGTGATTTTGCTAAGGCTAGATATAACGGCACATCGCCACGGAACTTACGGTCGAAGTTGCGCGGTGACCAAACCGTCCCTTTACTTCCTTTCAAGCTTAACGGCGTATCATGTAACGTCGTCGCCAAATTGTATTTTTCTGGTTGCTCCAATGCCGTCAAGTAAATTGCGGGTTTAACTAAAGAACCAATTGGACGACTAGCATTCAATGCGCGGTTAAAACCTTCATAACCAACACGCTTACCACCGACCATGGCACGGATTTCACCACTATGACGATCCACTGCGACAGCGGCGGCTTCAAGATCTTTGCCAGCACGTTTAGCAAGCTCAGGCACTTTCTTCGCAATGGCTTGCTCTAACTTACTTTGAGAGACTGGATCTAGAGAAGTAAATAAACGCAGGCCGGTTTCAGCTTTGAAGTTATCTCCTACCTTCTCTTTCAACTCGATATTCAACTGCTGAAAGTAAGCAGGCTGGCGACTGGCAATACGTGGATGACTCTGCGTATCCAGAGGACGATTCACGGCTTGCTCATACTGCTGCGCAGTAAGCATCTCTTGTTGCATCAAAAGACGCAGTACCAAATCGCGACGAGTTTTCGTGCGCTCTGGGTAGCGAATAGGGTTGTAGTAAGACGGTCCTTTTACCATCCCCACTAGCATAGCGAGTTGGTCAATACGCAACTCTTGGATCGGCAGGCCGAAGTAGTAACGCGATGCCAGTGCAAAACCATGAATCGCATCCCCGCCACTTTGCCCCAAATACACTTCGTTTAGATAAGCTTCTAAAATACGATCTTTGCTATAGCGGTAATCTAGAATCAGGGCGATGTAAGCTTCACGGACTTTACGCCAAAGGGTTTTATCACGCGTCAGGAAAAGGTTTTTCGCTAACTGCTGAGTCAGTGTACTGCCACCTTGCACGGTGCGTCCAGCTTTGATGTTAGCAACTAAAGCACGACCAATCGCCAGTGGTGATACACCATCATGTTGATAGAAATCACGGTCTTCCGTTGCAAGAAGTGCATCGACAAGGATCTCAGGAAACTGATCTCTGCGTAAGAAAAGACGTTGCTCATTTTGATCTTTTTCTAGCATGCCCAACATCTTAGGCTCAATGCGTAAGTAACCCAGATCGCCTTTAGATTCTAAGGATTGAATGCGTTTGAGACCACTATCAGAAAAGTGCAGCATGACGTGACGATCAGGCTCTGGGCCATCGGCAAATTCAAATGGACGACGGATCAACTCAATACGCGTTGAAGAAGAAGAGTATTCACCAGGGTAACGAGGCTGACTTACCTTACGGTAGTTCAATACATCAAGCTCATTACGCATCTCTTTGATGGTAATATTTTCGCCCGGGCTTAAGTGAAGAATTCGCGCATAAACCACCGTCGGAAGGTCAAACAACTGACCATCAAAACGGTCTTTCACCACGCTATCGAGATAAATACCGACAAACAACAATACCGCCGCTAGTGCAATGCCCGCTTTCCAACTGAATGACCACATAGCTTTTAGCCAAGAACGGTTGCTACGCTCTGGTTTTTTGGATGGTGATTTTCTCGGACGTTTTGCACCACTTTTTTTCGCGGGTGCCGTTTTGCTTGACGTTGTTTTCTTGGCAGGTGCTCTTTTCGCTCCTGGCTTTTTAGTATCAGTCATTATTCATTTGTCTTTTTGTTTTCGTTGTCGCTACATGAGTCGCAGGATCGTCAGGCCAAACATGTTTAGGGTAACGGCCCTTCATCTCTTTTTGCACTTCTTTGTAGCTTCCCGCCCAAAAGGCTGCTAAATCCGTTGTCACCTGTAGTGGGCGCTGAGCTGGAGACAACAACTCTAACACCAATCGCTTACGACCTTGCGCCACGGTTGGAGAAGTGCTTTCTCCAAACACTTCTTGCATACGCACCGACAGCACAGGCTCATGGCCAAACTGGTAGCGAATGCGCTTTTTCGAGCCAGTAGGTAAGCGATAGTCTTCAGGTAACCACTCATCAATCTGTTGATTCAAAGGCCAACCTAGTCGAGCATTTAAGGCTTCAACTAAGTTCACCTTAGCTAAATCTTTCACCGACGAGACCGTGTTCATGTACGGCTCTAGCCACCCTTCTAAGCTATCAAGCAAACTGGCGTCATCAACGCTCGGCCAAGGTTGCTCGGGTAACCATTCCACTGCACAACGAATGCGTTCCAGTAAACTCTCCGCTGCAGGTGACCAGTTTAGACTCTGTAAGCCCTGACGGCGGACATACGTGAGTAAAGCTTGTGTCATTTTTTCTTTACCCGGACTCGGCAGCGCTTCCCGTTTTACCACCAATTGACCAAGTTTGACTTGGCGCTCTGCGATCAAACGGCCTTTTTTTTCATCCCAATCGACCATTTCTTTCGTATTAAAAAGGTGCGCGAATTTTTCTTGTAAGCTATTGATATCTAAATCACACGCCAAGTTAATTTGGCTGTAACTAGAGTGCGAACGCATCAAATCAATCGCCACCAAATACTCACAATCGCCCAGCGTCTCTTCTGGTCGACATTCAGCACCATGTCCATTCGACAGAGTAAAACGACCATGTTGATTAACGCGCTGCTGAGCGATTCGATCAGGAAAAGCCAGGCTTAACACCAATGGCAGCAATCGCTCATCGACATTTGATAGACGAAATGCTGCATCCAATTTGTAAGCTAAGTTCTGAGCACGCTTACTCAATACGGTTCTCTTAGAATGCGTGCTACTCATCCACCGATGTAGGCTATGAGAAATATTAGTGACATTACGCTCTGGTTCTTCAATAAGGGCGACTGCCGCTAGCGCAGTATTTAGCATCTTTTCGCTGTGTTGCTGAGCCTGAATCAGCATTCCGGCCGAACGGGGTTCAACGCCCAGCTCATGTGCCGTCTTACCTTCAGGAGTCAGTTGACCTTGCTCGGTAAGCAATCCTAGAGAAATCAGCAACTGTTTAGCTTGAGCAAGCGATGCCGAAGAGGGAATGTTTAGCCATTTAAGGTCAGAGATATCCCCAGCGCCCCAAAATGCCAGCTCCATCACCAAGCTTGCTAAGTCAGAATGCAGAATTTCCGGTTGCGGTACTTGTGGTTGCTGTTTGAATTGGCTTTCAGAATATAAACGAACACAAATACCCTCTTCGATACGACCTGCACGACCGGCACGTTGAATTGCAGACGACTGTGCCACTCGCACTTGCTCTAAGCGGGTAAGTCCATTCTTCAAATCAAAACGCGCCACACGCTCTAATCCAGAATCGACGACTAATCGAATACCTTCAATGGTCAAAGAAGTTTCAGCAATGTTAGTCGCGAGCACGACTTTGCGTTTACCTCCAGAAGCGGGAGCGATCGCTTTTTGCTGTTCAGCGAAGCTGAGTTGACCATAAAGAGGGCACACTTCGACGTTATCAGGTAGATGGGACAAACGCTCTTTGACTTGTTTGATCGCCGCCACACCGGGAAGAAAAGCAAGCAAAGAACCAGACTCTTTGCTCATCAAGTGCTCGATCGTTTTTGCCATGGAGGTCGGCAAATGATCATTCGCCCCAAGCGGTAAATAACGCGTTTCTACCTCAAAGCTACGACCTTCCGACTCAATGTAAACCGCCTCCGGTAATAAGGATTGCAAGGCATCTTGGTCAAGCGTTGCCGACATCACCACCAGCTTTAAATCGTCTCGCAGTGCTTCTTGAACTTCTAAACTGAACGCTAACGCGGTATCGGCATGAATGCTACGCTCGTGAAATTCATCAAAAATCAGTAGGTCAATGCCGTCTAACTCAGGGTCACTTTGGATCATGCGCGTCATGATCCCTTCCGTCACAATTTCAAGTTGAGTGTGCTTACTCACTTTTGTCTCGCCGCGCACTCGGTAACCCACACGCTCTCCTACTTGCTCTCCCAACTGCTGCGCCAAATAACGTGCGATATTGCGCGCAGCAAGACGACGAGGCTCTAGCATTACAATCTTACCCGTCACGGCTTGGTTTTTAAGAAGTTGTAGTGGGAAGTAAGTGGATTTACCGGCACCAGGAGCGGCCTTGAGGATCACTTGGTGTTGATGTTTGACCGCCGTAAGTAATTGTGGCATCACGGCTTCGATCGGCAATTGTGACAAAGGAAATACCCTATGTTGTAATGTTGGGCACATTGTACATAAAAACACTCTTGGCTAAATAAGCAAATGCAATTCGAACCTGCTCTAGAGTCAGCGACTCTACTTAAACGCTACAAACGCTTCCTTGCCGATATCGAATTGGATAACGGTGAGATTCGTACCATCCACTGCGCAAACACCGGTGCAATGACCGGCTGTGCTACGCCAGGCAATAAAGTTTGGTATTCCACTTCTGATAACCCGAAACGCAAATACCCAAACAGTTGGGAACTCAGTGAAACGCCACAAGGGCATCGTATTTGTATAAATACCGCTCGTGCCAATCAACTGGCGGTAGAAGCAATTGAAAATAATGTCATTTCGGAACTGTCGGGATATGACCAACTTCAAACTGAAGTGAAATACGGCAATGAAAATAGTCGAATTGATATCTTGCTCAGCGCAAGTGATAAATCAAAGTGTTATATAGAAGTGAAGAGCGTCACCCTACTTGATGAGGAAAGTTCATCGGGACAAGGTTATTTCCCTGATGCCGTGACCACGCGAGGACAAAAGCACCTGCGAGAGCTCACAGAAATGGCACAAACTGGAAGTAGAGCCATACTTTTATTCACTGTTTTACATTCAGGTATTGAAAAAGTATCTGCGGCGCACCATATAGACGCGAAATATTCAACGTTACTAAAACAAGCACAAGACGCTGGAGTAGAAGTTCTCTGCTACAAAGCCGAACTGAGCAACACTGAAGTCAAGCTAATCTCTGCTATTGAATTTATCAATTGAGAGAAAAAATGATGTCGTCTTCACATTGACGATAAGTTTGCGATTCAGTAATTGCCTGCACCGCCTCTTTTTGCTATAGATACCCGCCTTAAATTGACTGCGATGCAGTTGACTAGGTGTAAGTAGGAGATGCTGTATGCCAGAATCAAAGAAGAAAACGATAGGCATCCTAGCCATTGCCGGTGTGGAGCCATATCAGGAAAAGCCTGGTGAAGAATACATGTCACCAGAGCAGGTTGAACACTTTACAAAGATCTTAACAGCTTGGCGTAATCAGCTCAGGGAAGAAGTCGATCGCACTGTACACCACATGCAGGACGAAGCAGCGAACTTCCCAGATCCAGTTGACCGTGCCTCTCAAGAGGAAGAGTTCAGCTTAGAACTGCGTAACCGTGACCGTGAGCGTCGCCTGATCAAGAAGATCGAAAAGACTCTAGACAAAATTACTGAAGACGATTTCGGCTTCTGTGAATCTTGTGGCGTCGAGATTGGCGTTCGTCGCCTAGAAGCGCGTCCAACTGCTGACCTTTGTATTGACTGTAAAACACTTGCAGAAATCAAAGAGAAACAGATGCAAGGTTAATCAACCACGCATTATGATTATTGAAAGGGAGCTCAGGCTCCCTTTTTGTTTTGACTAGCTTTTTAACGCTAAACTTCTAGTTTTACCCGAATACTTTCGAGATACACGCATGACACGCTATGTAGGTCGATTTGCCCCATCCCCTTCAGGACCATTACATTTTGGTTCCTTAGTTGCCGCTCTTGGCAGCTACTTTCAAGCAAAAGCCAATCAAGGGACTTGGCTCGTTCGAATCGAAGATCTTGACCCACCGAGAGAAATGCCTGGTGCAGCAGAAGATATTCTTAATGCGCTCCAAGCTTATCAACTCCACTGGGATGGTGAAGTGGTGTATCAAAGTGAACGACACCATTTATACCAAGCACAAATTGATGCGTGGTTGGAGAATGGCGATGCTTATTATTGCCAATGTACACGTAAGCAAATAAAAGAGCATGGTGGTTATTATCTCGGCACTTGCCGCGACAAAGGCTTGAAAGAAGGTGCGATTCGCCTAAAAATGACCAAGCCCATAGCCAATTTCCTCGATCAGAAGCATGGTTTGATGACCATTCCTGAGGCGTTAGTAAATGAAGATTTCATTATTAAACGTCGAGATGGATTATTTGCCTATAATCTTGCGGTAGTATTAGACGATATGGACCAAGGGGTGACTGAAGTCGTCCGTGGTGCCGACTTAATTGAGCCCACTGGTCGTCAAATCAGCTTGTACCAAATTCTTGGACAACCGGAAGTTAGCTACTTGCATTTACCATTGGCGATGGACACTAATGGCAACAAACTGTCGAAACAAAACCATGCGACAGCCATTGATGTCGCTAATCCGAAGCCAGCTCTGCTGCATGCAATGACGTTTTTAGGATTCGATATTCCTGACGATATTCGAGCCGCTAACGTAGACGAAATACTACGTTGGGGCTGCGAAAATTGGCGTTTGCAACAGCTTCCAGCGGAGATCGAGATCACACCGTGATTCTCAAACGGCACTGTGTAGGCTATCATTAGCCGCAAAATTGGCCCTAGAGGCATAAAAACTAACCAAAGCAAGATTGGATTAAACCCAGTTATTGCCAGATGCACATGAATACAAACGACAATACAACAAGCGAATCTGCCATGATCCCAGAACTCGCTCTCAATGTACTTACTCGTGAAGAGCACAACATTTCGCGTAAGCAGATCAGTGATAATGCACTGAAGGTGCTATACCGACTAAACGGTGCCGGTTTCGATGCTTTTCTTGTGGGTGGCGGGGTTCGAGACTTACTGCTTGGACAAAAACCAAAAGACTTTGATATCGCAACTAACGCGACACCAGAACAAATCAAACAGCTGTTTAGAAACTGCCGTTTGATTGGCCGTCGCTTCCGTCTTGCCCACATTATGTTTGGCCGAGACATCATCGAAGTTGCGACCTTCCGTGGTCACCACCAAGAGCAGAAGAACAAGAACGTTTCCCAGCAGTCAAAAGAAGGCATGCTGCTTCGTGACAATGTTTACGGCACTATTGATGAAGATGCAGAGCGCCGTGACTTCACGATTAACTCGATGTACTACAACATCGCAGATTACTCTATTCACGACTACGCTCGTGGTATTGAAGATCTAGAGGACCGTCTTGTTCGTCTAATCGGTGACCCAGAAACCCGTTACCGTGAAGACCCTGTGCGCATGCTGCGCGCCGTTCGCTTCGCAGTGAAACTTGACTTCGATATCGAAGAAGACACCGCTGCACCGATTGAAGAGATGGCACCGCTACTGCGTGATATCCCATCAGCACGTCTTTTCGAAGAATCGTTGAAGATGCTTCAATCTGGTCACGGTCTAGAGACTTATCACCTACTGCGCGAATACAACCTGTTCCAACAGTTGTTCCCTGTAATTGCTGAGCACTTCACTGAAGATTACGAATCTCATACCGAACAAATGCTAGATTTAGTGCTTGATTCGACCGATATGCGAATCGAAGAAGGCAAGCGCATCAATCCTGCGTTCATGTTTGCAGCGATGCTGTGGTACCCGCTATGTGCCATGGCAGATAAACTAATGGAACAGCGTAACCTGTGCCATTACGATGCCATCATGGAAGCGAGCAACATCATTCTTGATGACCAAGTTCGTACCATTGCCATTCCACGCCGCCACACAGCGACGATTCGTGAAATTTGGCAACTGCAATTACGCCTTCCACGACGCAACGGTAAACGCGCATTCCGCCTAATGGAGCTCAACAAATTTAGAGCTGGCTTTGATTTTCTTGAAATGCGCGGTGAAATTGAAGGTGGTGATACTCAGAAGCTTGCCAAGTGGTGGGAAACTTTCCAAAATGCTGGCCGAGAAATGCGCCAAGCTATGGCTGCGGACCTAGACGGCCAAGCGCCTAAAACCGGTCAACGCCGCCGTAAAACTTACCGCAAGAAAAAGAGTAAGCCTAAGTCATGATCACAGCGTACATTGCGGTAGGCAGTAACTTGGCTGATCCTGTCAGCCAAGCGAAGAAAGCGATCGAAGCCCTTAAAACATTACCAAACTCTGAGTTTGTTCAGGCTTCATCACTTTACAGCAGTACACCGATGGGACCACAAAACCAACCGGATTACATCAATGCGGTTGTGGCGATAAAAACCAATTTGACGCCTCTTGAGCTGCTCGATTGCACCCAAGCGATTGAGCAAGAGCAAGGGCGTGTCCGTAAAGATGAACGCTGGGGTCCACGAACTTTGGACCTCGACATGATTCTTTATGGCAATGAGGTGATCGATTCCGAAAGACTGACAGTTCCACACTATGGAATGAGAGAGCGCGAGTTCGTACTCTACCCTCTTGCGGAAATTGCACCAAGTTTACAACTCCCAGACGGGACCGAGGTGTCGTCACTACTTAAACAAGTAGATCGAAACGGCCTCAGCATTTGGCAGTCATAGCCAACTCCTAGTGAGGAAAAAACAATGAAAAAAATGACCATTAACGACCTGATTAAGTGGAAGCAAGAAGGTCGTAAATTTGCTACTTCAACTGCATACGATGCAAGCTTTGCCCAACTTTTTGAAAGCCAAGAAATGCCGGTTTTATTGGTAGGTGACTCTCTAGGCATGGTTCTGCAAGGTAAGACAGACACATTACCTGTGACCGTTGAAGACATCGCTTATCACACACGCTGTGTGCGCGCTGGTAGCCCTAATTGTCTATTGATGGCTGATATGCCATTCATGAGCTATGCAACGCCTGAGCAAGCGTGTGAGAACGCAGCAACGCTAATGCGTGCTGGTGCAAACATGGTAAAAATCGAAGGCGGTGATTGGTTAGTTGATACCGTTAAGATGCTAACTGAACGTGCTGTTCCAGTTTGTGCTCACCTTGGTCTAACACCTCAATCTGTAAACATCTTTGGTGGTTACAAGGTACAAGGTCGCGATCAAGAAAAAGCGGATCGTATGGTTAAAGACGCTCTGGCATTGCAAGAAGCCGGTGCTCAAATTGTTTTACTCGAGTGTGTTCCTGCTGACTTGGCAGCGCGCATTACACAAGTACTTGATGTGCCAGTGATTGGCATCGGTGCTGGTAATGTGACAGACGGTCAAATTCTTGTAATGCACGATATGTTTGGAATTTCGGCGAACTACATGCCAAAATTCTCGAAAAACTTCCTTGCTGAAACAGGCGATATGCGCAAAGCCGTGGCTCAATACATGGCTGATGTTGAAAGCGGTGCATTCCCAGACGAAGCACATACTATTGCCTAGAGGATAAATGCATGCAAACTTTTGCGGAAATCTCAGCGATTCGTGAACAGGTAAAAACCTTTAAGCGTGAAGGTCGTAAGGTAGCGTTTGTCCCAACCATGGGTAACCTACACGAAGGCCACTTAACGCTTGTTCGTAAAGCTCGCGAATACGCGGATGTCGTTGTCGTAAGCATCTTTGTAAACCCGATGCAGTTTGACCGTGCAGACGATTTGAATAACTACCCTCGCACTCTAGAAGAAGACCTAAGTAAACTAGGTGGCGAAGGTGTAGAACTGGTGTTCACTCCAACACCAGAAATGATCTACCCTGAAGGCTTAGACAAACAAACATTTGTTGACGTCCCTGGTCTATCAACCATCCTCGAAGGTGCATCTCGCCCAGGTCACTTCCGTGGTGTTACCACCATCGTAAACAAACTGTTCAACATTGTTCAGCCAGATGTGGTTTGCTTTGGTGAGAAAGACTTTCAACAGCTTGCTGTGATTCGCAAGATGGTTGATGACCTAGCAATGGACATTGAGATCATTGGCGTACCAACCGTACGTGAAATGGACGGCCTTGCAATGAGCTCTCGCAATGGCCTGCTTACCATTGATGAACGCCAACGTGCACCGGTTTTAGCACGCACTATGCGTTGGATCAGCAGCGCTATGCGTGGTGGTCGTGACGATTACGCTTCTATCATTGAAGATGCGAACGATCAGCTACGCGCAGCAGGTCTACAACCTGATGAAATCTTCATCCGTGATGCACGTACACTTCAGGCCATCACAGCAGAGACCACACAAGCGGTGATCTTGATGTCTGCATTCTTAGGAAAAACACGCCTAATCGATAACCAAACGGTTGATATGGTAGTCGAAACCAAAGAAGAAGAATCAAGTGAAGATGACTCTGCAAATGCTGAGTAAATCGAAGTCTTAAATGAAAAGGTCGGCGCTAAGCCGACCTTTTTTACATCTGCTAATTTGATTTATGAGTAAACAGATTGAAGCCCTTCTGGACGAGTCTTAAATCGCTTGTGTAACCACATCCATGCTGGAATATCTCGCTTTATCATCCCCTCGATTTCTTGATTCAAGATACTCGCCGCTTTAGCCGGATTGCGTCGTTCAAATTGCTCGCTCAGGTCCTCACCAATATAAAGCGTATATTGGTTGTCACTCATGACGGTCACTCCAGACATCACCGCACACTTGGTTGCATCAACCAATACACTCGAGCCAGCCGTGCTTGCCGCCTGTTCGACGGCGAAGAAAGGTACGAATACCGAATTGTTCACCCCATAATCATGATCCGGTAAGTACCATAATCGCTTGCCATTTTTCAGGACTTTGAGCATCGATTTTACGTCTTTCCTGTCTATCATTTGATGTCCACATCGAGTTCGACCACGGTGCTGAATGAACTCGTAAGCTGGGTTTGAGTTAGGGCGATATACACCGTAGCCTTCAGCAAATTGACTAAAGATTCTCGCCGTCATTTCCAAATTGAGGTGATGACTGCATACTACTAGCACACCTCGCCCATTCTTTTCTTGCTCAAGTAAACGCTCTTTGCCCACAACTTTAGTTAGATGCTTCACTCGCCACTCAGGCCAAAACCAAGCCATACCCGTTTCAATCAGTGCCATACCAGTGTACTTAAAGTTTGCTTTTACCAGCTCCTCACATTGTTGTTCGGTGTATTCAGGAAAACAGAGCTTGAGATTGCGCTTAGCAATTTCTCGGCGACGCTTCATTGGCAGCATAGCGAGAGAGCCGATACCTCTTCCCAATACTCGCAACAGCGGATACGGCAGAACATTGACGATAAACGCTAACAAGCCGAATGCAAACCAAACAGACCAGTATTTAGGAAGAAGCAATTTAAAGGAAAAAGAAGGAGATGGGACGGTATTCATGGCTTCACTCATTTACAACAGATGTATTTACGACAGATGAGTGAAACCTAGCATGTAAAAAGTCGAAAAATTGTATGGGAATGTATTGGTGTGCATAGAAAAAGAGCAGCCCCAATAGCTGCTCTTTCAATTCTTTGTGTATTAGCTTCTTAAACCAATTCCTTTGGTCACCAAATAATGAGCCACACCATAAAGCGCGACCACAAATACCGTCAGTACGCTAAACGAAGTGACAATACCCACGTCGGACACACCAAGGAAGCCATAACGGAATGCATTCACCATGTAGACGATAGGGTTCAGTTTAGACACCCCTTGCCAAAACTCAGGCAATAGACTGATTGAGTAAAAAACACCGCCGAGGTAAGTCAGTGGCGTCAATACAAACGTCGGGATGATGGAGATATCATCGAACGTTCTTGCGTAAACCGCGTTAATCAAGCCACCGAGTGAGAATACAACCGAAGTCATAAATACCGTCGCGATAATGATGCCCCAGTGATCCACTTGCAAATCAACAAAGAACAGCGACACGAAAGTTACGATAGTCCCCACCAGCAAACCACGAACGACGCCCCCCATAACAAAACCAAGAATGATGACGTAGTTTGGTACTGGCGCTACTAGTAGCTCTTCAATGTTACGCTGGAACTTAGAACTAAAGAATGACGACGCGACATTAGAATACGAGTTGGTGATCACCGACATCATGATCAAGCCCGGCACAATGTATTCCATGTAACTAAAGCCGTTCATTTCACCAATACGAGAACCAATTAGGCTACCGAAGATGATGAAGTACAGCGTCATCGTAATCGCTGGCGGCACAAGAGTTTGCACCCAAATTCGTGTAAAGCGATTGATTTCTTTCGTTAGCAGGCTACAAAAAGCGGTCCAATATAACTTGTACATTATTGGTTACCTCCACGTACGATGCTGACAAACAGCTCTTCCAAACGGTTTGCTTTGTTACGCATAGAGAGTACTTTCACCCCACTGTCTGAAAGTTGACTGAATACTGAGTTCAGACCTTGGCTCTTGTCCAACTCAATCTCTAGTGAACCATTGATCATCGTTTGGCTATTCACACCCGCAAGCTCTGGCATCTCACTATCAAACTCAACATCGAAGATGAAAGTTTCAACACGAAGTTTTCCGAGTAGCGCTTTCATCGTTGTGTTCTCGATCAGCTGACCTTTATTGATGATACCGATGTTACGACATAGCATTTCTGCTTCTTCAAGGTAGTGAGTCGTTAGGATGATAGTAATGCCCTGCTCTTGGTTAATCTCCTTCAAGAAATCCCACATTGAGCGACGTAATTCGATATCCACACCTGCTGTTGGTTCATCAAGGATCAACAGCTGCGGCTCATGCATCAAAGCGCGAGCAATCATCAAACGACGCTTCATACCACCCGATAGGTTACGTGCTCGCTCTTTGCGTTTTTCCCATAAGTCGAGCTTAGTCAGGTACTTTTCTGCTCGCTCTCGTGCAAGCGTTTTGGATACACCATAGTAACCTGCTTGCTGCATCACAATCTGTTCGACCGTTTCAAACTGGTTGAAGTTAAACTCTTGCGGTACCAAACCTAGATTTTGCTTCGCTAGTTCTAGGTGTGTATCGATGTCGTAACCGAAAACCTTAACCGTACCGGAAGTTTTGTTTACCAAAGAAGAGATAATGCCAATCGTAGTGGATTTACCAGCACCATTCGGCCCTAAAAGCGCGTAGAAATCACCTTTTTCTACTGTTAGGCTAATGCCCTTCAACGCTTCAAATCCGCCCGCATAAGTCTTGCGAAGCTGTTCTATTTCTAATGCGTACATTGCGTAATCATTGCCATCTGTTGATGAATCGTGAATGCCAATACCTTTAGGGGCTCATTGATAGCGACTAAAAAGTCGAAAGCGGTATTGCACTGAAGTTGAATTAGTTTATCGTTGAATAACGATGAACACAAATAAACCTTTCCATAAAATTAGAAATAACTATAAGTTTCCTTAACTCTATATACGAAAAAGCGCCACCAAATCTCTCTGGTAGCGCTTTTAAGTAAACCACTTAGACTACATGGTTAGCATTTGATGCTCATCTGTTTCTACATGCTTTATCGCCGCATTCAATGCTTCGTAACGGAACTTGTAGGTGTTTTCATCAGGAACTAAATCTATCACGTGGAACTTCTCTAACTGTTCACGAGTACGTTGATTTGGACACAGTAGGTAAACTGCACAGTTTGCATCTAGAGCATCTTTAATCGCGTTTTCTAGCGCCAGACCTACCGTCACATCAATCATAGGTACATCAGTAAGATCGAGGATCATCACTTCATAGTCAGAGATACTCGAATGCTGACGAGAAATGGCTTTCGATACGCTGAAGATCATTGGCCCCGAAAGATAGAAGAACAACACTTTGCCATTCGCTCTATCTAGTAGGCCTCGCTCACTGTCTGTTAGCGGCACATCGTCTTCATCCGCATCACTGATTGCCTTCACTTGGCGTGCTTGCTCGCGGCTTAAACGCTCAATAATGATGATGTTAGAAATAAACACACCAAGACCGACCGCAACAATCAAATCTACGAACACCGTTAGGAACATCACGCCATACATGACTGCCATACCAGGAAAGCTGACTTTATGGGCACGTTGAATGAAGCTCCAATCAAGAATGTTGAAACCAACGTACACCGCGATACCCGCGAGCACTGCCATTGGGATTGGCTCAGTCAACCCGCTTGCAACCAAAACCACCAGTGCAAGGATCAACGCACGAATCACCCCAGATAATGGCGAGCGTGCGCCAACTTGGATATTGGTTACGGTTCCCATTGTCGCGCCAGCACCAGGCAGTGCACCAAACAGACCAGAGATCATGTTCGCCAAACCTTGGCCGCGCAATTCCTTATCTGAGTCATGCTCTTTACGCGTCAAAGAGTCACCAATAACAGCCGTGAGCAAGGTATCAATACAACCTAATGTGCCCAGCACTAAGGCATCAATGACCATTTCGGTAAACATCGCAGGATCAATATGCGGCACAACTAAAGACGGCAAACCTGCTGGGATTTCACCAATTCGGCGAATATCTTCAGCATCAAATAAGATGACCGAAAGCAAGGTGACTGCAACCAATGCCACTAACTGAGCTGGGACGTATTTACGGTACTGCTTAGGGAAGAAAAACAAGATACCTAACGTCAGCAAGCCCAAAAACAACTCGCTAAACTTGAGGTTAGAAATGGTGTCTGGTAATGCCGATAACGTCCCGATGACCCCACCAGAAGGCGCGGCATGACCTAATAGAGGCGAGAGCTGTAATATAATCAGAATGACACCGATACCCGACATAAAGCCGGAGATTACACTGTAAGGCATCAGTGTAACGTACTTACCTAACTTTAATGTGCCGAGCACAATCTGGAATGCCCCCGCCATCATTACAACGGTAAAGGTCATTGCCATCCCCGTTTCAGGGTACTTGGCCATCATGCTGGTCAGTACAGCGGTCATGATCACTGTCATAGGACCGGTTGGTTCCGATATCAGGGTATTTGAGCCACCAAACAGAGAAGCAAAAAGCCCCACCATGATCGCACCCCATAAGCCTGCTTCTGCGCCAGCACCAGATGCGACACCAAAGGCTAACGCAAGAGGAAGTGAAATAATGGCCGTGGTGACGCCACCAAACAGATCCCCTTTCAAGTTGATATCCTTAAAGCGACTACCGAACATTGAATTTGCTCCCTGCATTAAAAAGACAAAATGCCATCAATCTAACAAATATTTCGTCAAAGAAAAAAACACAATAAAACCACGAATTCGCTAGGCTTATTCGCATACTGAATGATGTCTGCATATTTTATGATTTTCACAGCGAGAACTAGTCAGATGAGTCATCTTGAATGAATATTTAACGGGATCGAAATTGTAACATTGTGTATAGTTACAGCGCTGATCGCTTTATAAGCACTGGTGAGTGGTTGGTTTTTTTAATTTTTAGGGAAGTAGATGTCAGATGCCGGAAATTAAACAATTATTCGAAAATAACTCTAAGTGGTCAGAAGAAATCAAATCTGATCGCCCAGAATATTTCGCAAAACTAGCGGAAGGTCAAAAGCCCGACTTTCTATGGATTGGTTGTTCAGACAGTCGTGTTCCTGCAGAGCGACTAACAGGGCTGTTCTCGGGCGAGTTATTTGTTCACCGAAATGTAGCGAATCAAGTGATCCATACCGACCTAAACTGCCTTTCGGTTGTGCAATATGCGGTCGATGTATTAAAAGTAAAACATATTATTGTATGCGGCCACTATGGCTGTGGTGGCGTTAACGCAGCTATCGACAACCCTCAACTTGGTCTTATCAATAACTGGCTCCTTCACATCCGAGATCTCTATTTTAAACACCGAACTTATCTAGACCAAATGCCTGTCGAAGACCGCGCGGATAAACTTGGTGAAATCAACGTAGCAGAACAAGTCTACAACCTAGGTAACTCGACCATTATGCAAAATGCTTGGGAACGTGGTCAGGATGTAGAAATTCATGGCGTGGTGTACGGGATTGAAGATGGTCGCCTTGAATATTTAGGTATTCGTTCAAACTCAAAAGAGACCGTTGAAGCCTCTTACCAAAAAGCGCTCTCAACCATTCTTAACTCAGACAACAAATTGCTTTGTCGCTGAGTTAAAAAGTATCAGCCGAACCAAATAAAAGAAAACGCCCGTTAATTTCTTAACGGGCGTTTTTGTATTCTTCTAGTAAGAGTAATGATTACTCTTGTGGTACCACTTTACCAATGAACGGTAGGTGGCGGTATTTTTGAGCGTAGTCGATACCCACTCCAACCACAAACTCGTCTGGAATCGCAAAGCCAACGTAATCAACTGGCACTTCAACTTCACGACGTGATGGCTTGTCTAGCAGCGTACAGATAGCAATCGACTTTGGTTCACGTAGAGAAAGAATCTCACGGATCTTGTTCAGCGTATTACCCGTATCAATGATGTCTTCAACGATCAGGACATCTTTACCTTTGATGTCATCATCTAGATCTTTAAGGATACGCACATCACGAGAGCTTTCCATCGTGTTACCGTAGCTAGAGGCAGTCATAAAGTCCACTTGATGAGTCAGATCAATTGCACGCGCCAGATCCGCCATAAATACAAATGAACCACGAAGCAAACCAACCAAAACTAGATCTTCACTGCCTTGGTAACGTTCTGTAATTTGCTTGCCTAATTCGCGAATACGTTCCTGAACTTCTTGCTCAGAAATCATAACTTCTACTGTATGTTTCATACTGTGCTCAATATTCTTGTGAGTTGAGGTTGGTCGTACGCAAACGATCACCTTTTTACGCAGCGTAGTGTAACACCACGAGTAGAGCGATAAAAGCGCTCTTCACCACCAAGAAATTTTTAGACCTACATCTAAGTTTTCACAAGTAGTTGATGAAAAACGCCACAGTAATGACATTCCTATCGATAATTTTCTGATTGCATATTGACCTTAATCATATGCACCATTACACTCATCAAGCTTTAAGCAATCATTAGAATAATTAAATATAAGCGTATTAAACGCGAAATAATCAACTCAAATGGCAAGGATATTTAATATGGACTCAATTGCAAAGAGGCCTCGTACTAGGCTTTCACCTCTTAAACGTAAACAACAACTGATGGAAATCGCTCTAGAAGTATTTGCTCGTCGCGGCATTGGCCGTGGTGGTCATGCGGATATTGCCGAGATCGCTCAAGTTTCTGTTGCGACTGTATTTAACTACTTCCCGACTCGCGAAGATTTGGTGGATGAAGTTCTGAACCACGTTGTTCGTCAGTTCTCTAACTTTTTATCTGATAATATTGACTTAGACATTCATGCTCGTGAGAACATCGCCAACATCACTAATGCAATGATTGAGCTAGTAAGCCAAGATTGCCACTGGCTGAAAGTATGGTTTGAGTGGAGTGCGTCAACACGTGATGAAGTATGGCCACTTTTTGTAACTACAAACCGTACCAACCAACTGCTAGTGCAAAACATGTTCATTAAGGCCATCGAACGTGGTGAAGTATGTTCTGAGCATGAACCAGAGCACTTGGCAAACCTCTTCCATGGCATCTGTTACTCTTTATTTGTGCAAGCAAATCGTTCTAAGAGTGAATCTGAACTAGCTAGCTTAGTTAATTCTTACCTAGATATGCTTTGCATCTACAACCGCGACCATTAAGCTGAAACGCGAATTTGATTAAATCAAAGGCTGATACTTAGGTATTGGCCTTTTTTGTTTTTGATAAGCGATAATAATTTGTCTTTCTTGAAACAAGTCAACTCCTTTAGAGCCGACCCTCTTTCATTAGCCTTCCCACAACCAGCTCTAGATTCCTAAAGCGGAGCACTCCCGAACCTCCAAACGTAGCGTTCTTTTCTTCCAATAAAAAAACCGCTGACGAATCAGCGGTTTCTAAAAACATTAGCGAGTAGCTAAGAAAAAGTTACTTTTTCTTTTTAACTGCTTTTTTGTTTGGAAGGTCAGTGATTGAACCTTCAAATACTTCAGCAGCTAGACCTACTGACTCATGTAGAGTTGGGTGAGCGTGGATAGTTAGTGCAATATCTTCTGCATCACAACCCATCTCGATAGCCAGGCCGATTTCACCAAGCAGTTCGCCACCGTTAGTACCAACGATAGCACCACCGATAACGCGGTGAGTTTCTTTATCGAAGATTAGCTTAGTCATACCGTCTGCACAGTCAGATGCGATTGCACGACCTGATGCTGCCCATGGGAATGTTGCCACTTCGTAGTTGATGCCTTCCGCTTTCGCTTCTTTCTCTGTCTTACCAACCCATGCTACTTCTGGCTCAGTGTAAGCAATTGAAGGAATAACTTTAGGATCGAAGTAGTGCTTCTTACCAGAGATAACTTCTGCCGCTACGTGGCCTTCATGCACACCTTTGTGAGCAAGCATTGGTTGGCCAACTACGTCGCCGATCGCGTGGATGTGAGGAACATTAGTACGCATTTGCTTATCAACGTTGATAAAGCCACGCTCGTCCACTTCAATACCCGCTTTTTCAGCATCGATAAGTGCACCGTTTGGTACACGACCGATAGCAACAAGAACGGCATCGTAGCGCTCAGCTTCTGCTGGTGCTTTTTTACCTTCCATTGAAACGTAGATACCGTCTTCTTTCGCTTCAACTGCTGTTACTTTAGTCTCAAGCATTAGCTTGAACTTGTCTTTAATGCGCTTAGTGAAGACTTTAACGATGTCTTTATCTGCAGCAGGGATAACTTGGTCAAACATCTCTACTACGTCTACTTTAGAGCCTAGAGAGTGGTATACCGTACCCATTTCTAGACCGATGATACCACCGCCCATGATAAGCAGTTTTTCTGGTACTTCTTTCAGCTCTAGTGCATCCGTTGAATCCCAAATACGTGGGTCTTCATGCGGGATGAATGGCAGTTTGATTGGGCGAGAACCCGCAGCAATGATAGCGTTGTCGAAGTTAACCGTTGTTGACTCGCCTTCGCCTTCTACAAGGATAGAGTTAGGACTTGTGAACTTACCGTAGCCGTTTACTACAGTAACATTACGCATCTTAGCCATACCGCTAAGACCGCCAGTCAGTTGATTTACAACTTTCTCTTTCCAGATACGGATTTTGCTGATGTCTGTTTGCGGTTCGCCAAACACAACACCGTGCTCAGCCATCGCTTTCGCTTCTTCGATAACTTTTGAAACGTGAAGAAGTGCTTTAGATGGAATACAACCAACGTTTAGACATACACCACCAAGAGTGCTGTAACGTTCAACTAGTACTGTTTCTAGACCTAAGTCCGCACAACGGAATGCAGCTGAGTAACCAGCAGGACCAGAACCAAGTACAACAACTTGGGCTTTAATTTCTTTGCTCATTGTGACCTCTTGTAGTCATTATCCCTAACAGGCTGAGTAGATGTTCTTAAATTATTAGGCTTTCAAACGATCAATATTTTACAGAGATGTTAACAGTGTGAAAGCAGCTTTAAGTTAGCCTGTGAGCTAGACAACAATTCATCTTTCAGATTCTGAACGATGTGAGAAATTGTCGTCTAAAAATAGTCTTTTATATAAAGAAGTAAGGTGACCCGAAAGCCACCTTAACTATTACTTTCTATATTACAGTACTAGGCGACGAATGTCTGATAGTGCACCGTTTAGGAAAGTAATGAAGCGTGCACCTTCTGCACCATCAATCACACGGTGGTCGTATGATAGAGACAGTGGAAGCTGTAGACGTGGTTCGAACTCTTTGCCGTTCCACACTGGCTTCATTTCAGATTTAGATACACCTAGGATACCTACTTCTGGCGCATTTACGATTGGCGTAAACGCTGTACCGCCGATACCGCCAAGGCTAGAGATTGTGAAACAACCGCCTTGCATGTCAGCTGCCGTTAGCTTACCAGCACGTGCTTTCTTAGAAACTGCCATTAGCTCTTCAGATAGCTCGTAAATGCCTTTCTTGTTCACGTCTTTAAATACAGGAACAACAAGACCGTTTGGCGTATCTACTGCGATACCTACGTTCACGTACTTCTTAAGAATGATGCTTTCGCCATCTTCAGAAAGTGAAGAGTTAAACGCTGGGAACGCTTCTAGTGCTTTCGCTACTGCTTTCATGATGAACACAAGAGGAGTGATCTTCATGCCAGTGTCTTTCTTCGCTTCGATTGCATTCTGCTCTTTACGGAACGCTTCTAGCTCAGTGATGTCAGCGTTGTCCCACTGTGTAACGTGAGGGATCATTACCCAGTTACGGTGTAGGTTTGCACCAGAAATCTTCTTGATCTTAGAAAGCTTCTGAACTTCCGTCTCACCGAATTTGCTGAAGTCAACTTTTGGCCAAGGTAGTAGACCAAGCGCTGCGCCGTCGCCCTTACCAGATGCTGCCGCACCAGCGCCAGACTCAAGACGCTTAAGCGCATCTTTAACGTAAGCTTGAACGTCTTCTTTTAGGATACGGCTCTTACGACCAGTACCTTTAACCTTAGATAGGTTAACACCGAATTCGCGAGCAAGACGACGGACAACTGGAGACGCGTGTGCGTAGTCGTTGTTCTCTTGGAAATCGTTCGCTGCAGGTGCCGCTTCAACTTTTGCTGCTGGAGCAGGAGCCGCTGCAGGTGCTGGAGCTGCTGCTTGTGCAGGTGCTGCAACAGGAGCTGGAGCTGCGCCAGCTACTTCGAATACCATGATTAGAGAGCCAGTCGTTACTTTATCGCCAGCTGCAATCTTGATTTCTTTTACCGTACCAGCGAATGGAGCTGGAACTTCCATTGAAGCTTTGTCACCTTCAACAGTGATTAGAGATTGCTCTTCTTCTACTGTGTCGCCAACTTTAACCATGATCTCAGTAACTTCAACTTCGTCACCGCCGATATCTGGAACATTCACTTCTTTGTCAGCTGCTGCCGCTGGAGCTGCTGGAGCTTCTACTCGGTCCGACGCCTCGGCTACTGGAGCCGCTGCTGCGCCTGAACCGGCAGTTTCGAATACCATGATTAGAGAACCAGTTGTTACTTTATCACCAGCAGCAACTTTGATCTCTTTTAGAGTACCAGCGAATGGTGCTGGAACTTCCATTGATGCTTTGTCGCCTTCAACCGTTAGAAGAGATTGCTCTTCTTCGATGCTGTCGCCAACTGCAACCATGATTTCCGTAACTTCTACTTCGTCGCCACCGATATCTGGAACGTGAACTTCTTTTAGTTCTGCCGCTGCTGCTGGAGCTGGAGCCGCTGCTGAAGCCGCTTCTGCTGCAGGAGCAGGTGCAGCAGCTGCTGCACCCTCGGCTTCGAAAATCATGATTAGAGAACCAGTCGTAACAGAATCACCTTCCGCTACTTTGATTTCTTTAACGATACCTGCTTGAGACGCTGGAACTTCCATAGAAGCTTTGTCGCCTTCAACAGTGATAAGAGACTGCTCTTCTTCAACCTTGTCGCCAACGCTTACAAGAATCTCAGTAACTTCAACCTCATCCGCACCGATGTCAGGTACATTAATTTCGATTGCCATTGCTTATTTACCTTCTAGTTAAGCGCTGTATTAAGCGTAAAGTGGGTTTGTTTTTTCAGTGTCGATGTTGAACTTAGCAATCGCTTCAACGACGACTGACTTCTCAACATCACCACGTTTCGCTAGTTCAGTAAGAGCTGCAACAACTACGTAGCCCGCGTTAACTTCGAAGTGACGACGTAGGTTCTCACGGCTGTCAGAACGACCGTAACCATCAGTACCAAGTACTTTGTAAGACTCAGAAGGCATGAACGCACGAACTTGCTCAGAGTAGTTCTTCATGTAGTCAGTCGCTGCGATTGCTGGCTCAGTACCCATTACTTGTGCAATGTAAGGTACTTTTGCTTCTGCTTCTGGGTGAAGCATGTTGTAACGCTCTGCGTCTTGACCGTCACGAGTTAGCTCGTTGAACGATGTAACAGAGAACACGTCAGATGCGATGCCGTACTCTTCGCTTAGGATAGTCGCTGCTTTACGTACTTCGTTCATGATAGTACCAGAGCCCATTAGCTGAACTTTAGACTTGTCACCTGCGTAAGACTCAAGCTTGTAGATACCCTTACGGATACCTTCTTCAGCGCCTTCTGGCATTGCTGGCATTGCGTAGTTTTCGTTCATTACCGTTAGGTAGTAGAACACGTTCTCTTGGTTCTCACCGTACATGCGACGGATACCGTCTTGCATGATTACTGCAACTTCGTAAGCGAATGTTGGGTCGTAAGAGATACAGTTAGGAACTGTATTCGCCATGATGTGCGAGTGACCATCTTCGTGCTGTAGACCTTCACCGTTTAGCGTTGTACGACCTGCAGTAGCACCTAGTAGGAAACCACGAGCTTGTTGGTCACCAGCCATCCACGCCATATCACCTACACGTTGGAAACCAAACATTGAGTAGTAGATGTAGAACGGGATCATTGGTAGATCGTTCGTGCTGTATGACGTTGCTGCTGCAACCCATGAAGCCATTGAACCTAGTTCGTTGATACCTTCTTGTAGAACCTGACCTGAAGTTGCTTCTTTGTAGTAAGAAACGATGTCGCGATCTTGAGGTGTGTAGTTCTGACCGTGCGGGTTGTAAATACCGATCTGACGGAATAAACCTTCCATACCGAACGTACGAGCTTCGTCACAGATGATAGGAACGATGTTCTTACCAATGTTCTTGTTCTTAAGCAGGATATTAAGAGTACGAACGTAAGCCATTGTTGTAGAGATATCACGCTTCTGCTCACTTAGTAGCGGAGCGAACTCTTCTAGCTCAGGTGTTTTGAATTCTTGAGTGAACTTAGGTAGACGCTGTGGCGTGTAACCTTTTAGTTCTTTACGACGAGCGTGTAGGTATTCGTACTCCGCTGTACCTTCTTCAAGTTTCAGGTATGGAAGTTCTTTCACTGCTTCGTCAGTTAGGATGTCTTGAAGACCTAGACGATCACGTAGGTGTAGTACGTGAGTCATATCCATCTTCTTAACTTGGTGCGCGATGTTCTTACCTTCAGCCGCTTCACCCATGCCGTAACCTTTAACAGTCTTCGCTAGGATTACTGTTGGACGACCTTTAGTTTCTGCTGCGTTTTTGTAAGCTGCGTACAGTTTAGAAGACTCGTGACCACCGCGCTTAAGTGCGAAGATTTCGTCATCAGTCATGTCTGCAACTAGTGCTGCAGTCTCTGGGTACTTACCAAAGAAGTGTTCACGTACGTAAGCACCGTCTTTAGATTTAAATGTTTGGTAGTCACCATCTACAGTTTCGTTCATCAACTGTAGAAGCTTGCCTGTTGTATCTTTAGCAAGTAGAGCATCCCAGTTGCTACCCCAGATAACTTTAACAACGTTCCAGCCAGCGCCTTTGAATAGACCTTCTAGCTCTTGGATGATGCTACCGTTACCCATTACAGGACCGTCTAGACGCTGTAGGTTACAGTTGATTAGGAATGTTAGGTTGTCTAGTTTCTCACGCGCAGCGAAAGAAAGTGAACCACGTGATTCTGGCTCATCCATTTCACCGTCACCTAGGAACGCGTATACACGCTGTGCAGACGTGTCTTTCAGACCACGACCGTCTAGGTACTTAAGGAAACGCGCTTGGTAGATCGCAGAAATTGGGCCAAGACCCATAGATACTGTTGGGAACTGCCAGAACTCAGGCATCAATTTAGGGTGCGGGTATGATGGGATACCTTTACCGTCTACTTCTTGACGGAAGTTGTCTAGCTGCTCTTCAGTTAGACGACCTTCAACGAATGCACGAGCGTAGATGCCCGGAGAGATGTGACCTTGGTAGTAAACTAGATCGCCACCGTCCGTCTCGTTTGGAGCGCGGAAGAAGTGGTTGAAACAAACTTCGTAGAACGCCGCTGCTGACTGGTAAGAAGCCATGTGACCACCTAGGTCTAGGTCTTTCTTAGAAGCACGCAATACGATCATGATTGCGTTCCAGCGAATAATCGAACGAATACGACGCTCAAGAGTTACGTCACCAGGGTAAGCTGGTTCTTGTGCTGCTGGAATAGTGTTGATGTAGTTTGTGTTGATGCCAGTTGGCATATCAACGCCGTCTAGACGTGCTTTTTCTAGAACGGTTTCTAATAGAAACTGTGCACGTTCTACACCTTCTTCACGAACAACTGATTCAAGGGCTTGTAGCCAATCTTGAGTTTCCAGTGCATCTACGTCATGCTTCATGTCAGACATGGCGATCTATCCTTCTGTTGGTTGGATCTACTTATTTAAGTAAGCGGTTCTTGTATTAAGAATCGTTACCTTGCTGAATTCGACGCAGAGAACGCTCTCGTCGAGACTCTTCTCGAGTCAAATCCAACAATGTTTCTTCAATATAAGCTAAATGTGAGTGAGACATTTCACGTGCCTTTTCAGGCTGACCAGAAACAATCGCATCCACGATATTAGCTCTGTGTTTACTTACTTTATCGACCACTTCATCGCGGCGATGTAAGAGCTTTAGATTCTGTAGAACATTTTGCTCAAGCAAAGGCGCAAGGCTGCGAACAATATGAAGCAGGACGACATTGTGTGCCGCTTCAGTCAAAGCAATCAGAAACTGCATCACTGCAGCGGCTTCTGCCTCAACGTTATCGCCTTTTTGCTCTTCGCTAATTTGATTCAAACAAGCTTGAATGCGTGCAAAATCTTCATCGGTACCACGCAAAGCTGCAAAGTACGCTGAAATCCCCTCCATCGCATGGCGCGATTCAAGTAGGTCTAACTGCGTTTCTGAGTGAGTCGACAACAAGTTCAACAACGGATCTGAAAAGCTTTTCCAGATGTTTTCACTAACGAATGTGCCACCGCCTTGACGACGAGTAAGCAAACGCTTTGCTTCTAAGCGTTGAATGGCTTCACGGACAGATGGACGAGACACATCGAACTGCTTAGCGAGTTCGCGCTCTGGTGGCAACTGCTGCCCCGGAGACAATGTTCCTTCCACAATCAACCTTTCTAGCTCTTGTTCAATAACATCAGAGAGCTTTGGCTGACGAATCCTTTGATAAGCCATAATTTATTGTTCTTCTACTCTTGCAGGTAATTGGTAATACCAATTTTAAGATGGTGCAGAAATTAACATAATTAAAACGCCACTGTCCAGCCAAAAATTGACCTAAATCATAGAATGGACTTACAACCAACACTCTGATAACAATCGACTATTAAAACAGCAATAAAATTGGTCTTACCAATTACATAAACAAAACAGATGGGAGCTCTGCGTGCTAGTAATTTTGATCAACAAAAACAAAAAATGACAAAATTATCCGTACATTTTTTCACCAACCGCTGTTTTGAGCGTTCAAAATGTAGTTAACTTTTAACAAGCATTCATATTTCTCGTATCAAAAAAAGGCATACTTGAGTGTATGCCTTATTTATTTCTGTTTTTTGAATTTACACTTTCGCTACAAGTTAGCGTTGTATTTGTTGCCTGAACTTGACCCAGTCAAAGCTTAGACCAGGATCGGCTTTTCTCAAGGGAGCGATATACTGATGCCCCGTGATTCGGGGTAAGGTGATTTTGGGGTAAGAATGCATGACCGCATGAGCCAAATCCGTAAGTGATTGATATTGCTCTTCTGTATAAGCCACAAACTCAGTGCCTTCTAACTCAATACCAATCGAATAGTCATTGCAACGTTCACGACCAGCAAAGCTAGATTGCCCGGCATGCCAAGCTCTATCTAAAAACGAAACAAACTGAACAATTTCGCCATTACGCTTTATTAAGCAATGTGCCGAAACACCCATTTTGTGAATTACTTCAAAAAATGGATGTGCTTTAGGATCGAGATTGCCAGTAAAAAAGTCCTCTATATATGAATCACCAAACTGCCCTGGCGGCAAACTGATGTTGTGAACCACCAGCAGAGAGATATCATCTTTATCTGAACGAGCATCAAAGAATGGCGATGGAACATGCTTTGCTTGCGTCAACCAACCATTCTCGATTTTTAGGCACATATCAACCTCTCTACTTTGCAAATTAACTGCTGAAATTATTGACACCGGAGAGTATCATTCGTTGCCATCTCCCTTTCAAGACAAGATTTGCGATGAAGAACACACACAACAGCCAAGAACGCCTAGAATACCTTAAGCAGCAGCTTCCATTAGAAATCACTCGTGCCGTAGCCGACACCCTAAAAGAAGACCTAGGTGGCACATTGGATGCAGACAAAGACATCACCGCATCGCTTATCCCAGCAGACGCTATTAACGCAGCAACCATCATTACTCGTGAACACGGTGTATTTTGTGGTCAAGCATGGGCAGATGAAGTATTTAAACAACTGGGTGGCAAAGTCGCGATCGAATGGCATGTAAAAGATGGCGACAAGGTTGAACCAAACCAAACACTTTGCACACTGACTGGTCCTGCTCGTGATTTGCTCACTGGCGAGCGCAACGCAATGAACTTTATTCAAACCCTTTCAGGTTGCGCGACTATTACCGCTGAGTACGCAGAGAAAATTGCTCACACTGAGTGCCGTCTATTAGATACTCGTAAAACCATTCCGGGCTTACGTAGTGCGCTAAAATACGCAGTAGCCTGTGGCGGTGGTTTCAACCACCGTATCGGTGTATTCGATGCCTACCTTATTAAAGAAAACCACATCATTGCATGTGGCGGGATCACTCAAGCGATTACCACAGCAAAATCGCTGAACCCAGGTAAACCAGTTGAAGTGGAAACGGAAAGCTTGGACGAGCTAAAAGAAGCGATTGAAGCAGGTGCAGATATCATCATGCTCGATAACTTCACTACAGATATGATGCGTGAAGCCGTCGCTATCAATGCAGGACGCGCTGCGTTAGAAAACTCTGGCAATGTGACTCTAGAAACCATCGCTGAATACGCAGAAACAGGCGTAGATTACATCTCGGTGGGCGCTTTAACTAAGCACCTAAAAGCGATGGATCTTTCGATGCGCTTCAAATAACGAACGTAAAATTCGTCACTAAAAAATGACTAATATGGAGAGGAGCTTAGGCTCCTCTTTTTATTTCGAAGCTCAAAATTCATCGCAAAAGCATGAAACGCATATGCAACAGCATGTTAAAGATACCTACCTGACTCGAAACCTTTTATTTGCTTAGTTTTCTTAGGCTTAATCTATTTTATGCTTCCGCCCCGTGCAAGATGCATCTGGAATTAAAGGAAACATAAATGAAAACAAACAAACGCAATAAGCAAAAAGGCTTTACGCTGATTGAATTAATGATCGTAGTAGCAATCATCGGCGTGCTTTCTGCCTTTGCCATCCCGGCATACTCAGACTACACACAGCGCACACGCGTGGCTGGCGCAGCTGCTGGTATTACTGGATTTAAAACTGCGGTAGCAATGTGTGCACAAGACTTGGGTCAGCTAGTAGGTTGTAACGCTGGCGCGAATGATATCCCAGCTACAATTGCTGCTGGTGATGACGGTGGTACGATTTCTTACGTTGATGCTGTAACGGTTGCAAATGGTGTCATTACTATGACAACAACAGGTGTTGATGGCGGTGGTACTAACCTAGCTTTAACCTTCACGCCTAATATTGGTAATGGCGTAGTTCAATGGGGCATTACTGGAACAGGCTGTACAACAGCAGGCCGTAGCATCGACTGTTCAGGTAACTAATGCTCACCAACCTCTGCTCTGTTCTTCGTCAGGCTGGTTTAATTGATACTCAGCAAGAAGATGCCGTCATTGAGCTAGTAAAAGCCTCTGGTATTTCGGTACCGGAGGCTTTGATCCATAACATGTATTTTACCTCAGATGAACTAGCGGTTCATTTGAGCTCTTTGTTTGGCTTAAACTATTGCTCATTATGCGAGTTTGACTTTGAACCACTTTGTAAAGAGTTGGGGTTAAGAGAGCTCATTACAAAATATAATGCTCTCCCTCTAAAAAAAGACTCCAATGCTCTTACGCTAGCAATTCCCGACCCCACAATGTGGCATGCGGAAGATGATTTTAGGTTCGCTACAGGATTGCAAGTGGAGCTAGTCCTTGCAGACTTCAAAGAGCTTCAAGCTTCTATACGTCGCTTATATGGCAGGTCAATTGAAAACTCTCACTCAAACTTAAAAGATATCAATCAAGACGAACTGGCTAACCTTGTAGATATTGGTGAAGACGAAATAGAAAACATCGAAGATTTAAGTGAGGATCAATCCCCAGTCAGCCGTTACATCAACCAAATTTTGCTCGACGCAGTCCGGAAAGGAGCTTCCGACATTCATTTTGAGCCATATGAAAACATCTTTCGTGTTCGGCTACGTTGTGATGGCATCTTAGTTGAAACTCAACAGCCCCCTAGCCATCTTAGCCGTAGACTCTCTGCACGCGTAAAAATTCTCTCTAAACTTGATATTGCAGAACGACGGTTACCACAAGATGGCCGAATTAAGCTCAAGTTAAATAGTGATGTCGCCATTGATATGCGCGTATCCACGCTCCCTACGTTATTTGGCGAAAAAATAGTATTACGCCTATTGGATAGCAGCTCCGCATCTTTAGATATTGATAAGCTCGGATACAGTACAGAGCAGAAAGCTTTATATTTGAATGCCTTAAAACGCCCTCAAGGTATGATTCTTATGACCGGCCCTACCGGTAGTGGAAAAACGGTGTCACTGTATACCGGGTTAAACATTCTAAACCAACCAGAAGTTAATATTTCTACAGCGGAAGATCCTGTTGAAATTAACTTATCTGGCATCAATCAAGTTCAAGTTCAACCAAAAATTGGTTTTACATTTGCAGAAGCACTGCGTTCATTTTTAAGGCAAGACCCTGATATTGTCATGGTTGGTGAAATACGAGATTTAGAAACTGCCGAAATAGCAATAAAAGCCTCCCAAACTGGCCACCTCGTTCTATCGACACTGCATACAAATTCCGCTGCCGAAACGGTTGTTCGCTTAAATAATATGGGCATTGCAAGCTTTAACCTAGCTTCCTCTCTAAGCCTTATTATTGCTCAACGTCTCGCGAGACGTTTATGCCAAAACTGCAAGCAGCCAGCGTCAATGACTCCTGCGTTATCCTCACTGGGTATATCTGACAAAGACCATGTTTTTGACGCCAACCCTGTAGGGTGTAGTGATTGTACAAATGGTTACAGTGGGCGCACAGGGATTTATGAAGTAATGCCATTCGATGATGCAATGTCAGAGGCGATCATCAAAGGGTATACATCTCTGGAGCTTGAACGATTAGCTGTAGAGCGAGGAATGAAAACACTAAAGGCTTCAGGGTTAGAAAAACTAAAACAAGGGATCACCAGTTTTAGCGAGCTTCAACGCGTACTTTACTTATAGTCAGGTTCTATCAACATGAAAGTATCAACACCCCAACTTAAGAACTTCCGCTGGAAAGGCATCAATAGCTCAGGAAAACAAACATCAGGCCATATACTCGCTCTGAATGAGGTCGAGGTTCGCGAAAGACTCGATGCTCAACACATCAAAGTTAAAAAACTGAAAAGAAGCAATGCTTCTGTCTTATCAAAATTAAGTAACAGAGTTAAAGCCAGAGACATCACGATTTTCACTCGCCAGATTACAACTATGCTGACAACCGGTGTTCCTATTGTCCAAGCGCTCAAGTTGGTGTCAGAAAATCACCGCAAAGCGGAAATGAAATCCATACTGTTGAACATTAGTAAAGCAGTAGAGGCAGGAACCCCCATGTCAAAAGCAATGAGAACTTCAAGCCAGCACTTCGACCCGCTGTATACAGATCTCATTGCCACTGGAGAACAATCCGGTAATTTAGATAAAGTTTTTGAACGCCTCGCTACCTACCGGGAAAAAAGCGAGCAGCTTCGAGCTAAAGTTATCAAGGCTCTGATTTATCCCGCCATGGTGATCTTAGTAGCGCTAATTGTATCTTTTGTCATGCTTACCAAAGTAATACCTGAGTTCCAAAAAATGTTTGCTGGCTTTGGCGCCAATTTACCTTGGTTTACCCAACAGATCCTAGCCCTATCAGATTGGGTTCAAAATTGGGGAGGGATTATGGTTTTAGGAATTGTGGGCGTTATTATTTCATGCAAGCTAATCAGCAATCGTTCTCCTTCTTTCCATCTATTTTTAGCGCGAACGAGCTTGAAAATCCCAGTCCTAGGACCAGTTTTTTCGAAAGCGGCAATAGCTAAATTTAGTAGAACACTAGCCACTAGTTTTAGTTCCGGCATTCCGATACTCACGAGTTTAAAAACCACCTCAAAAACCTCTGGCAACCTACACTATCAACTCGCAATTGAAGAGGTCTATCGTGATACTGCTGCAGGGATGCCAATGTACATTGCGATGAGAAACTGCAATGTATTTCCAGAGTTAGTATTGCAAATGGTTATGATTGGCGAAGAATCCGGAAGGCTTGACGATATGCTCAATAAAATAGCCAATATTTATGAGTTCGAAGTCGACAACACCGTAGATAACTTAAGCAAAATCTTAGAGCCTTTAATCATCTTATTTTTAGGGGTGGTTGTCGGCAGTATGGTTGCTGCAATGTACTTACCAATCTTTAACTTGATGAGCGTATTGGGATAGAATGATCCTTTAGCAATTAATCCCATCAAAACAGCACTTTGCTATTTGATTCATCGCGCAAGAGAAAGATATGGAAGTATTCCAGTACTACCCATGGCTATTCGTTGTATTTGCCACGATTTTTGGTTTGATCGTAGGCAGCTTCCTCAACGTTGTTATTTATCGACTACCCAAAATCATGGATCTAGAATGGCGACGCGAGTGCGCTGAGTCATTTCCTGAATACAAGATCGAGCCACCAAAAGAGACGTTAACGCTCAGTGTGCCGCGTTCATCTTGTCAGCAATGTGGTACACACATTCGCATCAGAGACAACATCCCTGTGATTAGTTGGCTATTACTCAGAGGTAAATGCCACAACTGCCAGTCTTCTATTAGTGCTCGCTACCCTCTTGTCGAACTGCTTACTGCGTTTTGTTCGGGTTTTATCGCCTTTCATTTCGGTTTTAGCTACTTCACTACGGCCCTTATTTTCTTTACCTTTGTACTGATAGCCGCCACATTCATCGACCTAGATACTATGTTGTTGCCGGATCAACTCACGCTGCCATTAATGTGGGCAGGTATTGCCCTTGCTCTCGTGGGTATAAGCCCTGTTAGCCTGCAAGACGCCGTTATTGGAGCTATGGCGGGTTACCTCTGCCTCTGGAGTGTCTACTGGGCATTCAAACTGCTAACTGGCAAAGAAGGTATGGGCTACGGTGATTTTAAACTACTTGCAGCATTAGGAGCTTGGCTAGGTTGGCAATCTTTGCCGATGATCATTTTGCTTTCATCAGTGGTAGGCGTCATCTTTGGTCTTATTCAATTGCGTTTGCAGAAGCAAGGCATCGAAAAAGCCTTTCCTTTTGGTCCTTACCTTGCAATCGCGGGTTGGGTAAGCCTAATTTGGGGCAATCAAATCCTTAACTGGTACTTTACGTCAATTCTAGGAGTGTAGATGGCTTTTGTTATTGGCCTAACGGGCGGTATTGCAAGTGGCAAAACCACCGTGGCAAACCTATTCAAGCAACAATTCAAGATTGACATTGTCGACGCCGATATCGTAGCTCGTGAAGTTGTGGAACCAAATACTCCTGGCCTCAACGCCATTATCGAGCACTTTGGTACTGATATTGTTCACGATGATCAAACTCTTGATAGAGCAAAGCTAAGAGAAAGAATTTTCTCTCATCCCGAGGAAAAAGCTTGGCTCAATGGCTTATTACATCCAATGATCAGTGAAAAGATGATCGAAGACCTAGAGCAAGTTACATCGGACTATGCGCTTTTGGTTGTTCCTTTACTAGTAGAGAATAAGTTGGATAGCTTATGTGATCGCGTCCTTGTTGTTGATGTAGAACCTCAAACTCAAATATCCAGAACAGTGAAACGAGATAACGTTAGCGAAGAGCAAGCAAAAGCGATCTTGGCTTCGCAAGCATCTCGAGAGCAACGACTCGCTCTAGCTGATGATGTGGTTAAGAATAACCCAAATGACCCTGAACTTTTGCTTCAAATCACAGATTTGCACGAAAAGTACCTAGCCATGTGTAAGAAAAATCTGCGAAAATAGGAAATGAAATTCGATAGGGCTTAAGTTGATGACCACGCACAAATTTGAACATCCTTTAAATGAGAAAACTCGCATCTATTTAAGAGTTGAGTCTTTGCTGCGTCAGGCTCACTTAGCCTCTGGTTTTACCGACAACCATCAATATCAACTTTTCTTTCGTTCGATATTCGATATGCTCGAGATCTTTGAGCAAATTCAATTGAAAAGTGAGCTGGCAAAAGATCTTGAGAAACAACGTCTCGCTTATCGAAATTGGTTAAATGTAGATGGCGTCGATCAAGAGGCGCTTAGTGCTCTTCTAAAAGAGATAGACACTATTCATGAACATCTCATGCGTGCTGAACGTTTTGGTCAATCCTTAAAAGAAGATCGTTTTTTAAGCTCAATCCGCCAGAGGTTTAATTTACCTGGTGGCTCATGCTGCTTTGATCTTCCAGCTCTGCATTATTGGTTACACCTCCCAATAGAACGAAAAAAGCATGATGCGAATCAATGGCAATCAAGTTTAAAGCCTTTATCTGATGCTCTATCTCTATGGTTGAAGCTCACTCGTGAAACTGGCCACTTCAAAGCACAGATAGCTCGTGCAGGCTTTTTCCAAAGTGACGCTGAAGATGCGAATATTCTACGTCTGCATATTCCTATGGAATACGGTGTCTATCCGATGATTTCAGGACACAAGAACCGCTTCGCGATTAAATTTATATCATTTGAAAGTGGTCAAGCTTGTACTCAAGACGTTGAGTTTGAACTCGCCGTTTGTAGCTAAGCGCAACTCACACTACTATTGCCATAACACCTTTGAACACCGAATAAATAGGACGAATGACGATGTCTAAAATTACAGTCGTTCCATGCCCACAATGTGGTGCCGACGTAGAGTGGGGAGAGAAAAGTCCTCACCGCCCTTTCTGTAGCAAACAGTGCCAAATGATTGATTTTGGTGAATGGGCTGACGAAGAAAATACCATTCCTGGCGCACCAGATATGTCGGACAGCGATGGTTGGTCTGAAGACCAGTACTAAAAAATTGAGAGGCTAGATACGAGAGCGCTACGCTTCGAGAATAATAGAGAGGGGTTGATGTGAGAGCATCGACCCTTTTTGTTTTTTAGCATATCGAAAAAGAGATTCTCGACAACGCTCCTTCGTCGCTTTCGGGAATGACACAGTTTGGGTTCATTTGTTTTTATTCGGCATCCTCAAGAGCGAGGGACGAGCGAGTTGGGGATCCCTTTTTTACTCTCTCTCGGAGGAAAAATGCCGCTCACTAACCGAAGCGCTCCACTATATCAGAGCAAGTATTCCTGACTCTCGAAGCACTACGCCCTTTTTCGCGCATAAAAAAACGGAGCCCATTTGGGCTCCGTTTACGATGAGAACGCTAGTTATAGCATTACTTCTTAGCAAGTTTCTCTTTGATACGAGCAGACTTACCAGAACGCTCACGTAGGTAGTACAACTTGGCACGACGTACTGCACCACGGCGTTTAACTTCGATGCTATCAACGATTGGAGAGTGTGTTTGGAACGTACGCTCAACACCTTCACCGTTAGAGATCTTACGTACAGTGAAAGCAGAGTGAAGACCACGGTTACGGATTGCGATTACAACGCCTTCGAAAGCCTGTAGACGCTCACGGTCACCTTCTTTAACTTTAACCTGAACTACAACAGTGTCACCTGGTGCAAATTTAGGTAGGTCTGATTTCATTTGCTCTTCTTCAAGAGCCTTGATGATGTTACTCATTTTTTAAATTCCTAGAATAAACTGATACTAAATAAATTAGGTTACTTTGCATTGTGTTCACTAATGAACTCAGCAAGTAATTGTTCCTGTTCGTCAGTCAGAGCTAGGTTTTCCAGGAGCTCTGGTCTTCTAAGCCAAGTTCGGCCCAGCGACTGTTTTAGTCGCCATTGACGAATGTCCTTGTGATTGCCTGACATCAGTACCGCTGGTACCTCTTTGTCATCCAATACTTCTGGACGCGTATAGTGAGGGCAATCTAACAAGCCATTTGCAAAAGAATCTTCTTCTGCTGACGCGAAATCCCCTAGCACCCCCGGAACAAACCGAGAGACAGAATCGATCAACGTCATGGCTGGTATCTCACCACCCGTCATCACAAAATCACCAATCGACCATTCTTCGTCGACTTCAGATTGAATGATGCGCTCATCTACCCCTTCGTAACGACCACAAATCAGAAGTAAATTCTCATTCGTTGCCAGTTCTTCGACTCCTTTCTGGTCGAGCTTGCGACCTTGAGGAGAAAGGTAAATGACTTTCGTCTTACCCGGTGAGGCTGCTTTCGCGGTATGAATGGCATCGCGCAAAGGCTGAACCATCATTAACATACCAGGACCACCACCGTAAGGTCGGTCATCGACAGTGCGATGTTTGTCGTGAGTGAAATCGCGAGGATTCCAAGTCTCAATCGACAAAAGACCTTTTTTAACCGCTTGACCTGTTACCCCAAAATCAGTAACAGAACGGAACATTTCAGGAAAAAGGCTAATAACGCCAACCCACATGTTTATCTCGCTCTGTAATTTTGGAGATTAGAATCCAGGATCCCAGTCAACTTCGATCCGTTGAGCTTCGCGATCAACTTTGATGATCACTTGCTCTTCAAGGAACGGAATTAATCGTTCCTTCTGCCCGAAAGCATCTTTTAGATTTGCTTTAACAACCAGAACATCGTTTGAGCCAGTTTCTAGAATGTCAGATACGACACCTAGATCGTAACCTTTAGTGGTTACTACTTGCATCCCAAACAATTCACGCCAGTAGAACTCATCTTCTGACAATTCAGGCAGTACCGCAGGGTCAATAGCAATTTCAAAGTTGGTCAGTAAATGCGCGTCTTCGCGAATATCCAGACCTTCCAGCTTAGCCACCATACCTTTGTTATGGCGCTTCCAGCTTTCTACTTTGTACTCAACCCACGTACCCTTTTGATTAATAAACCAAGGGCTGTAATCGAAAATGCTTTCAGCATTGTCTGTGTAGGAAAAAACCTTAAGCCAACCACGAATGCCGTAAGTAGCACCAAACTTGCCTACAACAATCTTTTCGTTGCTCATTGTTTCTTTACCTTTCATCGACATAAACTAGTTTCTACTTCTAAAGTAAAATTAAGCCGCTTTTTGAGCGTCTTTAACTAGCTTAGCAACGCGGTCAGATAGAGACGCGCCTTGGCCAACCCAGTGGTTAACGCGGTCTAGGTCTAGACGTAGACCTTCTTCTTGACCTTTTGCAGTTGGGTTAAAGAAACCAACTTTCTCGATGAAACGGCCAGTTGCAGCGTTGCGGCTGTCCGCTACTACGATTTGATAAAATGGACGCTTCTTAGCGCCGTGACGTGCCAAACGAATGGTTACCATGTCGTCCTCTTTGCTTTCTCAAAAATAAAATTAACCCCAAAAATCATCCATAAAACTGAACAATCTGGGGTCTCGTGCCAAAATAAAGCTCCGGAATTTTACTCTTCTCCCGGAGCAATGCAAGGGATTTAGTTACTTTTTCACCAACATAAATTGAAATTCAAGTTTGTGATGTAGCTAACACCCTGAAACTAAAGTCTAGGCAATCGTTTAACGACCGAATGGATTGAAGCCACCGCCTCCACCCATACCGCCCATCATGCCTTGCATGTTACGCATCATGCCTTTCATGCCGCCCTTTTGCATCTTCTTCATCATCTTCTGCATCTGGGTGAACTGTTTCAGTAGACGGTTAACATCTTGAACCTGAACACCAGAACCCGCAGCGATACGCTTCTTGCGCGAACCTTTGATGATTTCAGGGCGTTGACGCTCTTTCATCGTCATTGAGCTGATGATCGCTTCCATTTGCTTGAACATCTTGTCATCAACTTTGTCTTTCACATCGGATGGTAGTTGAGACATACCTGGCAGCTTGTCTAGCATGCCCATCATGCCGCCCATGTTCTGCATTTGACCTAGCTGTTCACGGAAGTCTTCAAGGTCGAAGCCTTTCTTCTCTTTGAACTTCTTCGCTAGCTTCTCTGCTTTGTCTTGGTCAACATTGCGTTGTAGGTCTTCAATCAGTGACAGCACGTCACCCATGCCTAGAATACGCGATGCAACACGATCAGGGTGGAAAGGTTCTAGTGCGTCGGTCTTTTCACCCACACCTAGGAATTTGATTGGCTTACCTGTGATATGACGAACCGATAGCGCCGCACCACCACGTGCATCACCATCCACTTTAGTCAGAATTACACCAGTTAGCGGTAGCGCATCACCGAATGCTTTTGCTGTGTTCGCCGCATCTTGACCTGTCATTGCATCAACAACGAACAGCGTCTCAACTGGGTTAATCGCAGAGTGAAGATCTTTAATCTCACCCATCATTTCTTCATCGATAGCCAAACGACCTGCGGTATCGACAATCAATACGTCGTAGAATTTCTTCTTCGCGTGGTCAATTGCTGCGTTAGCAATATCAAGTGGCTTTTGATCTGGTGAAGATGGGAAGAAATCGACACCGATGTCTGATGCAAGTGTTTCTAGCTGTTTGATCGCCGCTGGACGGTAAACGTCGGCAGACACAACTAAAACTTTCTTCTTGTCACGCTCTTTTAGAAGCTTAGATAGCTTACCTACCGATGTGGTTTTACCCGCACCTTGTAGACCCGCCATCAAAAGTACCGCTGGCGGCTGCGCAGCTAAGTTAAGTGCTTCATTAGATTCACCCATCACCGCTTCAAGTTCAGCTTGAACGATCTTGATGAACTCTTGACCCGGAGTTAGGGATTTAGAAACTTCTACGCCTACCGCTTTTTCTTTAACGCGGTTTACAAATTCACGTACAACAGGAAGCGCAACGTCCGCTTCCAACAGTGCCATGCGTACTTCACGTAGGGTTTCTTTAATGTTGTCTTCGGTCAGACGACCTTTGCCACTGATATTCTTCAGCGTTTTGGATAATCGATCCGTTAAATTCTCAAACATCTTTGTCTCTTCGCTAAAAATGGCGATTAATTAGAGTGAGTATACCTTAGCCAACGTCACAGTCATACCCGTTGCGCCTCTCTATTCCTATATCGTGAGTTAACTTGTTAATTTCAATATCTCATCTCTCATGATTGATGAAAGATCTACCGTAGCCCCAAAGAGTAATGCAAGGTATAATTTTAACCATTGTGCACAATCACCTTTAGGATTCATGGATAGCTTAATTGCCATCGCAGCCGCCATTCTTTACGTTTTGGCAATTGCGACCATCATACCTGGACTCTCTCAGCAGTCCGGAATCAAAGCGAAAACAGTACTTGTCAGTGCGGCATGTGCGCTCTTTTTCCACGCTTGGATTCTGAGTGACCTCATTTTTGACGGTTCAGGTCAAAACCTCAGTATTCTTAATGTCGCCTCTCTAATCAGCTTTATTATCTCACTGGTGATGAGCGTAGCGATGCTAAAGAATCGCTTGTGGTTTCTTCTTCCTGTGGTTTATAGCTTTGCTGCCATCAATTTAAGTGCTGCTACTTTCTTACCAAGCACCTTTATTAAGCATTTAGAAAACGACCCTAAGCTACTTATCCATATTTCTTTTGCGTTGTTCTCCTATGCCACTTTAACCATTGGTGCGCTTTACGCACTGCAATTGGCGTGGCTCGACCACAAGCTAAAAGCGAAGAAGTCGTTAGCAATCAACCCGAATTTGCCACCTTTAATGATGGTTGAGCGCCAGCTATTCAAAATTATCTTAATTGGTAACTTACTGCTTACTGGAACCTTATTAACTGGTTTTGTTTTCGTACAAGACATGTTTGCTCAGGGTAAAGCCCATAAAGGCATTCTTTCATTCATCGCTTGGGTGGTGTACTCGATTCTACTTTGGGGACACTACCAGAAAGGCTGGCGCGGTAAGAAGGTCACGTGGTTTGCCGTGGCGGGTGCGACATTGTTAACCTTGGCCTACTTCGGCAGTCGCTTCGTGAAAGAGATCATTTTAAGTTGATGTTCTCCATCTATAAAATTGCAATTAATAAGGAGCCTTGGGCTCCTTATCCTTTATATTGATGGGCAAATAAAATAGAGTACCCCTTATTACATTGACTTAATGACCAAGCTCGGTCATAAATTAACCAAACACATACAAGGAACAGCAGCGTTTTGGACGACATATCTACGGGTATCTTATTTGCGCTACTCGCGTGTCTTATCGTCATATCAGGTTACTTCTCCGGTTCAGAAACAGGGATGATGTCTTTGAACCGCTACCGCTTAAAGCACTTAGCCAATAATGGGCATAAAGGGGCGAAGCGAGTCGAAAAACTACTAGACCGCCCAGATCGTCTGATTGGTCTCATCCTTATCGGCAACAACCTCGTGAATATCCTAGCCTCTGCCATCGCAACCATTCTTGGTATGCGTTTGTACGGCGATTTAGGTGTCGCGATAGCAACAGGTGCACTCACCATGGTTGTTCTGGTGTTCGCCGAAGTCACACCGAAAACCATCGCATCGCTTTATCCTGAGCGCGTTTCTTACGCGAGTAGTATCCTCCTTACAATCCTGATGAAGATACTGTCGCCACTGGTGATGTTGGTGAACTTCATTACCAATGGTTTTATCCGCTTGATTGGCGTAAAAGCCGATCACAACACCGAAGACCACTTAAGTTCGGAAGAGCTACGTACCGTGGTAAATGAAGCGGGTGGCCTTATTCCTCGTCGTCACCAAGACATGCTGGTTTCGATACTGGATCTGGAGCACGTCACCGTGAACGACATCATGGTGCCACGTAATGAGATCACAGGTATCGACATCAATGACGATTGGAAGTCTATCGTCCGTCAGCTGACTCACTCTCCACATGGTCGCATTGTGTTGTATCGCGATCAGATTGATGAAGTCGTTGGTATGCTGCGTCTACGTGAATCATACCGTTTGATGTTAGAAAAAAACGAATTCAACAAAGAGACATTGTTGCGTGCTGCCGATGAGGTGTACTACATCCCTGAAGGTACACCACTCAACGTTCAAATGTTGAAGTTCCAACGCAACAAGCAACGCATCGGTTTGATTGTCGATGAGTATGGTGATATCAACGGCTTAGTCACATTAGAAGATATCCTAGAAGAGATTATTGGTGAATTTACCACTTCTATTACACCAAGCTTGTCAGAAGAGATTACGCCACAAGGAGATGGTAGCTTCTTGATTGAAGGCAGCGCGAATGTCCGTGATATTAATAAAGGCTTAAAGTGGAAACTGCCAACCGATGGACCACGTACCTTGAACGGCCTGATTCTGGAGCATTTAGAAGATATTCCGGAGAGCCATTTAAGTGTGCAAGTTGCAGGGCATCCAATGGAAATTGTCGAGATTGAAGAAAACCGCATCAAGCTAGTGAAAGTATATCCAAAGCTGAAAAAGAGCAGTTAACAGCACCACTTCAAATATTCCAATCAAAAAAAGAGCCTGATATTGTCAGGCTCTTTTTTAATTATCTAAACTCAACGCTAAGTTAGTCGATACGTAGCTCTTTCAGCATTGACTCTGGCAATGCCAATTCATCATTCTTATTTACCGCCACGCCCGCTTCTAGAATGTTCTTTGCGATTTGCTTCGCTTCATCCAGAGAGTGCATCGCTGCTGTACCACATTGGTACTCATTCAGCTCTGGGATCTTGTTTTGACTTTCCACTTTCAATACATCCTCCATCGCGGCAATCCAAGCGTCCGCCACTTGCTGCTCTGAAGGCGTACCAATCAAGCTCATGTAGAAACCGGTACGGCAACCCATTGGTGAAATATCAATGATCTCAACGCTCTCACCATTTAGGTGATTACGCATAAAGCCTGCGTACAAGTGCTCTAGAGTGTGAATCCCCTTTTCAGAAAGGATGTCTTTGTTTGGTGCGGTGAAGCGCAGATCGAAGACCGTGATGGTATCTCCTTTTGGCGTTTGCATCGTTTTCGCCACACGAACTGCTGGTGCATGCATACGTGTGTGGTCTACGGTAAAACTGTCTAATAAAGGCATTACATCTCTCCTGATTGTAACCTCCAATACTTACAAGTATTGGTCTTAATTAATGTTCATTTTCCCCATCGTTGGGGTTAAAAGAACCAGCTGCTGTTGTCTTCTAATTCCTGACGACATTGCTTCAGCTGCCAGCCATAAGTCTTCGCAGTTTGTTCGACTCGCCTAGCGACCTTGACCAAACTTGGTTTGCTCTTGTAAGTTCCGCGTTTATAGCCACCGCGTCCTTCATGATATGCAAGGTACTGGTTGTACGGATCCCACAGCGAAACGCCTAATTGGCGACGAGTTTCGTGAGTATACCAACCGACAAACATCATTGAATCATCAAAGTTGGTGCGTGAACCACCTTGTCCCGTCGCTTTTTGAAAATCTTCCCAAGCAGGGTCTTGAGCTTGAGCATAGCCGTATGCGCTGCTAACACGCCCCCATGGAATAAAACCGAGAACATAGTCTTTAGGTGGACGAGCATCATGGCGAAAGCTACTTTCTTGCTTAATGATCGCCATCGCTACGTTGATAGGCGTGCCCCACTCTTCTTCCATATCTTTGGCATCTTCATACCAACCGGATTTTTCTCGGAATATTTCACATAGATTGTCTTGTTGCTTAGGGGGCGCAGTCGCACAACCGGCTAACATCACGCTCCCGAATACAGACACCACTAACGGCTTAATGTTCAATCCCTGCCCTTACTGCTAGTTATTGTTTTAAGTAAGCAAAGTAATCTTCTAAGAAGTCATCGAACGACAAAGTATCGCTTTGCTCTGCTTGTATTTGTTTCTCTACCGATGTTGCAACTTCCGTTTCCATTGCGTCAGCTGAATATTGCTCATAACTGTGTGCTAGGTTTTCTTCGCGGAATTTCATGCCTAGCGCACACCCCACTTTACCTAAACCGCCATGCTCTTTGGTCAGCTCAAGCAGTTGGCCAGAAATAGTCAGCTCTGGTTCATCAATCCAAGATTCTAGTTTGTCACAAACCGCTTGGTACGCATTACCACCAGCCGCAGTATCCATTTCAACCGCAATCTGACGAAGATCAGCGAACACACGGTGTGCCCAATCCTGCAAAGATAAGCGCTCACCTTGGCAACCGATTTGCAGCATCAAGCCTTTCTCACGACCAGACACAATCACCTTGTTCCAGTTATCACGCCAGCATTCAAGCTCACAGTTGTCCATTGGATCAGACTCTGAAAGTGCTGCCCAAGTTAGGAACAAATCGAGGAAGCGAACTTGCTCTTCACTTACACCAATCGCACTGAATGGGTTGACATCTAGCGAACGAACTTCGATGTATTCCACGCCACCACGTTTAAGAGCTTCCGAAGGTTTCTCACCATTTTTAGCTACACGTTTTGGACGAATTGGGGCGTACAGTTCGTTTTCAATTTGCAAGATGTTCGAGTTAAGTTGACGATATTCTCCATCGACTTTTACACCAATCTCGGCAAACTGTTCCGATGGATGACGAATCGCATCATCTAAACCATCAAGATACTGTTCGATGGTGTTAAAGCCAATCTTAAGCACACTTTGCGCACTGTTGGTGTAACCGAGATCACTTAGACGCAGAGAGGTCGCTTTTGGTAGATAAAGCGTACCGCCAATCTGCTCAAATGGCAGTTCGGTTTCACGCCCTTGGATAAATGAGCCACACAGCGCTGGAGATGCACCAAAGAAATACGGGATCATCCAACCAAAGCGGTAGTAGTTACGAATCAGCGCAAAGTACGCGTCTGATTTTGTCTCTTGGCGTGCTTCTTCATCTTGTTCGCCATACAAAGCATCCCAGAATGATTCAGGGAAAGAGAAGTTAAAATGCACACCAGAAATAATTTGCATCAAGCTACCATAACGACGCTTTAGACCTTCACGGTAGAGCGTTTTCATTTTGGCTGAGTTCGATGAGCCATACTGCGCTAGCTGAATGTCGTCCTCGGTGCCCACGTAGCACGGCATTGAAAGTGGCCACATTTTCTCTTCACCCATTTTGGTTTGAGTGAAGTGATGGATGTCTTTCAATTGTCCCATCAGTTCAGGAATGTCATGCGATACTGGAGTAATAAATTCCAGTAGAGATTCTGAAAAGTCGGTCGTGATCCATTTGTTTGTGAACGCTGAGCCCAAACCCTCTGGGTGAGGTGTTGTAGCTAAGTGGCCATCCTGACGATAGCGCAAAGTTTCTCGCTCAACACCGCGTCCAAACTGCTTAAATACTTCTGGGTTTGATGCAACTTGTTTTAGTCGCGCAGCAAAATCAGTCAAAATGAGGTTCGCTTATATTGGGAGCAGGACACTCGCCAAGCGTGGCAAGTGAAAGCTAAGTTATTGATATATAATCCATCTAGATAAATAACCCATCAAAAAGTCATTTATCTAGTTAGAAACGAATAGCGGAGAGTCTCCTCTCCGCTATTAAATGTGTACTCTATCGAATGATTTCAAGCTCTTCCACGTCTTTCCCTAACTTTTCTAGTTGAGGGCGAAGGGATTTCGCATCCCCGACAACGACTATCTGATAGTCATTCGGGTCGAACCATTTTTCAGCTAGAGCGTTGAGCGTCTGTTTATCGACAGTCTCAACAATAGCGTTGCGTTGCTGTAAGTAATCTTTATCTAGGTTGTATTTCAAAATATCACTGATGAGTTTGCCTTTCTGTGTTGGCGTCTCGTATTTCAGTGCATCTTTTTGACCGACTGCTTGGCGCATAAATTTCAATTCATCGTCAGTCATGCCCGATTGTGAGAACTCGTTCAACTCATTCTCCATCTCGATGATAGACGCAACAGTCGAATCCGCACGCACTTGACCAGTAAATACAACAGAGCCTGTTTCTACATTACCGGAGAAATAACCATAGGCGCCATAGGTGTAACCTTTGTCTTCACGAAGGTTTTGGTTGATACGGCTATTAAAGTTTCCAGACAAGTTAAAGTTTGCTAGCTGACCCAAGTAGAAATCACCTGTTGCATCATAAGGCATTCCTTGACGAACCATCATGATGACACTTTGCGGTGCGCCTGGCTTATCCACTAAATGTACTTTTTGTGAACCTAATGGCGCGATAGCTTGTGGCGCATACAAGGGAGCAGCTTCGTCTTCCCAGTTCGCCCAGAAAGCAAGTTGTTTCTCGACATCTTCTTTGCTGATATCACCAACTGCTACAATCTGTGCACTTTGTGGCGTGTAGTGTTTCGTATAGAAGTCACGTACATCATCTAGGGTCAACGCTTGAAGCCCTGCCTTAGTCCCATCTTTTGGACGAGCAAAAACAGAGTCTCCATACAACACTTGACGGCTCGCTTGCGACGCCATCCAGCTTGGCTTCTGATGCTCGTACACTAACCCTTCCAGCGCTTGAGCTTTAACACGTTCAAAGTCTACTTGCTTGAATGCCGGCGATAACAACATCTCCTCGACAATCTTCAACGTCGGTGCAAGGTTTCTTTCTAGAGCAGAAACACGGATGTTCGTGGTATAACCCGTTGCCCCAACAGAAATTACACTGCCAAGCTTGTCTAATTCCGCTTGAATTTCTTCGGCTGAATGCTGAGTCGTGCCTTCTTGTAACATTGCAGCAGTTAGCTGAGCCAAGCCTTCTTTACCTTCCTGAACAAAGCGCGTACCTGCAGGCAAGCTAAACTGCATAGTGACCGTCGGCGTTTCACTGCTTACGGTACCAAGCAACTCAGAACCGTTCTTGAAGTGAATGTCGTATAGCTTCGGCATTGTCGCTTCTACAGGGTTACCAACTGGTGGCTGAACTGAACGATCGAAGTTATCCGTTGCTCGTCGGTAAGCCAATTGGTCTTCTGTGATCTTTTCATATTCTGGCAAAGTGCGCTTTGGTGTCACGAACGTCGCTGGTTTTACCGCAAGCTCGGTCTTACCGCGTGGCACAACGCTCAGCGTTACCTTATTCTTACCTTGAATGAAGTCGCTATAAGCCTTCTCCACAGACTCAGGCGTCACCGCACGTAACTGTTTCAGCTGCTGTTCAATCAGATCCGGTTTACCAAAGAAAGTTTGGTTAGACGCCAATTGCGTTACTTTGCCTTTGACACTCTCTAGAGCAAAAATCGCGTCTGCTTCAGTTTTTCCTTTAAGTTGCTCAAGACGGTCTTTGGTTACCCCATCTTTGGCAAATTTATCCAGCGACGCCATAAGCTCATCGTAAAGCTTGGTGAGGTCGCCTTTATCACCAGAATCTCCCATCGCGTAGACATAGAAATTACACGACAGCTCTGCGCAGTCATGGAATGACCCTGCATCGACTGCTTTCTGGGTTTTAACTAAGTCTTGATAAAGCACACTGTTAGTGCCACTACCGATCACGCTTGATAGTGTATCAAGTGATGCTTGGTTGGCTTCACCGCTGTAAGTGGTCGGCCATGCAACCATGACCATTGGCTGTTGAATACGATCTTCTAAGGTAATGTACTTACTTTCTACTAGCTTAGCCGGCTGCTTCGGTGCGTTTTCAACTTCTAGACCTCTAGGGATCGAACCGAAGTATTTGTTCACCCATTCCAGTGTTTGTTCTACATCGATATCACCACCAATGGTCAATACTGCATTGTTTGGACCATACCAACGAAGGAAGAACGCTTTCAGATCATTCACATCAACACGATCGAGATCTTCAACATAGCCGATAGTTTGCCATGAATAAGGGTGACCTTCTGGGTACAGCGCTTCTGCCATGCGCTCCCAAATCAAGCCATAAGGACGATTATCGTAATTCTGGGCGCGTTCGTTTTTCACTGTAGAACGCTGAATCTCAAATTTCTGCTGTGATACCGCATCCAACAAAAAGCCCATACGATCCGACTCTAACCACAGCATTTTTTCTAGCTGGTTAGCCGGAACGGTTTCGAAATAATTAGTACGATCACGGTTCGTGGTGCCATTAAGTGTGCCCCCCGCCTCTGTGATGATCTTGAAGTGCTGTTGGTCACCCACGTTCTCAGAGCCTTGGAACATCATGTGCTCAAAGAAGTGTGCAAAACCTGATTTACCAATTTCTTCACGTGCCGAACCAACATGGTAAGTCACATCTACGTGCACCAATGGATCGGAATCTTCAGGTGCCAGAATCACCGTCAGGCCATTATCAAGTTGATACTTCTGGTATGGTATTTTAACTTTGCCTTCTTCCGCTTTCGATGACTCAACAAACGTCACCCCATCAGGCAATGATGAAACAGGGGCATTTGATGCACAGCCCGTGATCACTAGCAGTGAACACGCACTTACCCAAAACATTCTCATGCGCTTTCCTTAAAATAAACCGAGATAGATGGCGGCCAACAAGCTGTACCTTGCGGCTTTGCCTAAAAATATAAGAACTAAGCAAGGCAGAAATTTCATCCTTAACCATCCTGCCGCTAAACATAGCGGATCACCAATCACTGGCAACCAGCTGAAAAACAATCCCCAATACCCATATTTGGATAACCACTTCAATGCGGTATGACCGTGTTTCTCATCTTGGGTTTTATTTGGAATCCACAACCCCAACCAATAGTTGGTGAGACCGCCAAGGGTATTACCAATGGTAGCAACAATAATGATGGAAGAAACTGAGTACTGGTTTAACGATAAGGTCGCAATCAATCCAGCTTCAGAGCCACCCGGTAATAAGGTAGCACTGAGAAACCCCGTCATGAATAGCACCCATAATGCGGAGTCAGAAAACCATAATGCTAAGTTTTCAAAGGCAGCATTAAATGCCTCTAACATGTCATATCAAGCAAGATCTTGCCTCGAGTCCTTCCCGACTCAACTTGTTTGTGAGCTTCAACAACCTCATTCATCGGATAGACGTGTTGTACTTCGGTTTTCAACAACCCAACCCCAACCATGTAGAGCAAGGTATCAAGTTGCTCGCGATCGGGTTTCACCAACATACCACTCGCTTCGAAACCTAGTAGCTTGGCTTTTTCACAAATCAACTCTGCAGTAATAGTAGGAACGGTGATCACTCGAGCATTATCCGTCAGGCATTTGAGGGCATCCAAGGCTGCATCGCCACCGACGAGATCAATCAAAACATCGACATCTTCAACACGTTCTGACACTGGGGCAAATTGATAGTTCACTGCATGTGCGCCGAGTGTAGCGAGGTAGTCTAAATTTCGTCCACTACATGTAGTAAACACTTCCGCCTTCGTCGCCACTGCAATTTGTACCGCTAGATGCCCAACGCCACCTGCCCCCGCTAAAATCAGCACGCGATCACCTTCAGTGACATTTGCCTTACTCAGCGCTTGAGCGGCAGTTTGTCCAGCCAACGGGAGCACGGCTGCTGCTTCCAACGTAACCGTATTTGGCACATGGCTAAGTTCAGACTCAGGAACACAAACGTATTGGCTATAACCGCCACCGCGGACTGGAAAACCAATAAACCCAGCGACCTCATCCCCTTCAGTAAAGCGTGACGCCCCTTCTCCGCATGACACCACTTTGCCAGAGATATCATAGCCAGGTACCCAAGGTAAGTTATCTTTGTTCTGAGCGGCCGCCCAGCCAAGCCCTGCGCGTGTTTTGACATCAATAGGATTGACACCAGAATAGGCCACTTTAACGAGAACTTCACCCGCCTGAGGAGTTGGTGTGGATGTGGTTTGAGTCGCAAGGACTTCTGCGTCGCCGAATTCGGTAATAACTATCTGTTCGTGTTCCATAACCCATTCCCTGAGAGAAAACAAAAAGGGATGCAAAAAGCATCCCTTTGACTATAAACCATTTTGTTTGCCGAAGTTAATCGCCAATTTGTAAATTGGTTGATAATTCTCTGTCACAGATTATCAACCACGTTATTTAAAGACCTACCTAGCCCACGAGCGCGAGCAAGATACCCGCCGCCACTGCTGAACCAAGGACACCGGCTACATTTGGTCCCATTGCGTGCATCAATAGGAAGTTTTGTGGATTCGCTTCTAAACCAACCTTATTCACAACACGCGCCGCCATTGGTACAGCAGAAACACCTGCTGCGCCAATAAGTGGGTTGATGTCCTCTTTCGAGAATTTGTTTAGGAGCTTCGCCATTAGAACACCTGCACCAGTACCGATGCTGAATGCCACTGCACCGAGCCCTAAAATACCTAGCGTTTCTAGATTCAAGAACTGCTCAGCTTGTAGCTTGGAACCAACACCAAGACCTAAGAAGATGGTCACAATGTTGATCAGTTCGTTTTGAGCAGTTTTCGACAAGCGATCCACCACACCAGCTTCACGCATCAAGTTACCCAAACAGAACATACCAACCAGAGGTGTCGCCGAAGGTAGGAACAGAATCGTCATCAGTAATACCGCAAGTGGGAAGAGTACTTTCTCCCACTTACCAACATGACGAAGTTGAGCCATCTTGATTTGACGTTCTTCTTTGGTGGTTAGAGCTTTCATGATTGGTGGCTGGATAATTGGAACCAATGCCATGTAACTGTATGCGGCAACTGCAATCGCACCAAGTAAATCCGGAGAGAGCTTACTCGCCAAGAAGATAGCAGTTGGCCCATCCGCACCACCGATGATCGCGATAGACGATGCATCCGCCATGGAGAACTCCATACCCGGAACATAGTTAAGCAATATCGCACCAAATAACGTCGCGAAAATACCAAACTGCGCAGCAGCGCCTAACCACAAGGTTTTCGGGTTCGCAATCAAAGCACCAAAATCGGTCATCGCACCTACGCCCATGAAGATCAGCAGCGGGAACACGCCCGATTCGATCCCAATGTAGTAAACGTAGTACAGCAAACCGCCTGGCTCAGTAAAGCCAGCATTTGGAATGTTTGCCAAGATGGCACCAAAACCAATTGGTAATAACAGTAAGGGCTCAAAGCCTTTTTTGATCGCCAAAAACAGCAAGGTACAACCAACCAACATCATACAGATTTGGCCGAACTCAAAGTTAGCGATCCCTGTTTCTGACCATAAGGTCATCAATCCGTCCATGATGCTCCCTTACGTCAAACTCAGCAGTGGTGAACCAACGGTAACGGCATCACCTTCTTTCACGTTAAGCTCTTGCACAATACCGCCACGCGCTGCACGAACTTCGGTTTCCATCTTCATCGCTTCTAGGATCAAAAGAACATCACCTTCAGCGACTTCAGCGCCAGGTTGAACGTTAACTTTAAAGATGTTACCTGCAAGAGGTGCAGGAACCGCTTCAGCGGCACTGTTAACAGGAGCGCTTGGCGCTGCAGGTTGAACAGGTGCGGCTACCCCACTTGGCGTTACCGATGTTAATTGCCCCTGAGGACCAACTTCGACCTCATAAACTTGCCCATCAACTCGCACGCTGTAGGTTTCAACACCACCAGCTGATGCTTGTACTACAGGTGCAGCGGCAGGTTTCGCCGCTTCTAACGTTGGTGCCGGCTCAAACGCGTCTGGGTTACCGCGGTTTTTCAGGAACTTCAGACCAACTTGAGGGAATAACGCGTAAGTCAGTACGTCATCAACACGCTCACTCGCTAGCTTAATACCTTCAGACTGCGCTTTCTCCATCAAATCAACAGTTAGGGTTTCCATTTCTGACTCAAGCAAGTCTGCAGGACGACAGGTGATCGCTTCTTTGCCATCAAGCACTTTTGCTTGAAGCTCAGCATTCACTGGCGCAGGCGCAGAGCCGTATTCACCTTTTAGAACACCAGCGGTTTCTTTGGTGATGCTCTTATAGCGCTCACCTGTCAGCACGTTGATCACCGCTTGAGTACCAACAATCTGAGACGTCGGTGTCACCAACGGAATGAAGCCAAGGTCTTCACGTACACGAGGGATCTCTTCCAGTACTTCATCAATACGATCCGCAGCGCCTTGCTCTTTTAGCTGACCTTCCATATTCGTCAGCATGCCTCCAGGAACCTGAGCGATCAGGATGCGCGAATCCACGCCTTTTAGCTGACCTTCCCACTTAGCGTATTTCTTACGTACTTCACGGAAGTAAGCGGCAATAGGCTCAATTTGGTCCAGTTTAAGATTAGTATCACGCTCTGTACCTTGCAGCATCGCAACCACAGTCTCAGTTGGCGTGTGGCCGTATGTGCAGCTCATTGAAGAGATCGCAGTATCAAGGATATCGATACCCGCTTCTACAGCTTTCACAGCAGTCGCCGTAGAAAGACCCGTAGTTGCATGGCAGTGAAGCGCTAAAGGCACGTCACAAGACGCTTTGATGCGCGTGATCAGCTCTTCTGCTTCGTACGGCTTAAGTAAGCCAGACATATCCTTGATACATAGAGAGTGACAACCTAAGTCTTCAAGACGTTTAGCAAGATCGACCCAAGTATCCGCGTTATGTACCGGACTGGTGGTGTAAGACAAGGTTCCTTGCGCATGAGCACCAACATCCACCGTAGCTTTTACTGCTTTTTGGAAATTTCGAACATCGTTCATTGCATCAAAAATACGGAACACATCCATACCATTGGCGTGAGCACGTTCAACAAACTTCTCTACTACATCGTCAGCGTAATGGCGGTATCCTAAAAGGTTTTGACCACGTAGTAACATTTGCATTGGTGTATTTGGCATCGCTTTTTTTAGTTCGCGTAAGCGCTCCCATGGGTCTTCTCCCAAAAAGCGGATACACGAGTCAAACGTTGCGCCACCCCAGGTCTCTAATGACCAGTAACCAACCTTATCTAACTCAGCTGCGATAGGCAGCATATCTTCGATACGCATACGCGTAGCAAACAGGGATTGATGGGCGTCACGAAGGACCACATCAGTGATAGCTAGTGGTTTAGACATGCTCTTAAACTCCTTTTTAATCCTATTTTCGGCTACTTCGCGACAGAGGCGCGATGTTTGTGAATCGCTGCCGAAATCGCTGCCACTACGTGTGGACTAACAGCTGAAGAGGTTGATTGAACGTTAGTATTTGTTTTCGGTGCTGCGATCGGCGCTGGTACTTCTTCTGGTACCAATTTGGACATCAGCCGAACGAGATAAACTAGAATGGTGAGGAAAATAAATACGACCGCCATCCCTGTTAACATCAGGGTGGCCGCATCTACTAGCAGGCTTCCTATATTCGTCATGTTGCTTCCTTTCTTTGTCATCCTGACAATGCGCAGGACTGTAATAGCGTCAAATCCCGACCAATGGATTATCTCGATTGGTTAAATTTTGTCAATTTTGTTTAAGGAAGCTTTTAAATAATCTCTAATATTGATTATTTATTCACTACTCAGATCACAAATTGCACGAAAATTCACTTCGCTTGTGGGATCGCTCAACATATAACCACACTAAATTAAAGTGTTTGTAAAAACTGCGATTAGGATTTAAAAATGAAAAGAGTCTTAAGGAAGAAAGTAAAATAAAAACAGAAAGATAGCTCAAGTTAACACATCAAAAACACTGCATTAACAATAACGAAACATAAGTATTTTCATCAATGTTTGGTTAGGTTTATCTGCCTTTGCATGCTCGCCAAGCTGAAGATCGCTTAAGTAGAAGCTTCAAGGTGACTATTTAAGCGAAACAATATAGAGGCTCAATGAGACAAAAATCATAAACTGAAGATAGGATTTGGCGCTAGAGATGGCTGTGAATAAGCGAAGGACGCGCCATTTCATAACCAAACACCAGATACAAAAAAGCCTCGCATTAAGCGAGGCTTTTTTAAAGAGTGGCGCGTCCTGGAGGATTCGAACCTCCGACCGCCTGGTTCGTAGCCAGGTACTCTATCCAGCTGAGCTAAGGACGCACGGTTTTCGATATCGGTATTACCAATATCAGGAGTTCACAAAGAAACCCTAAAGAGTGGCGCGTCCTGGAGGATTCGAACCTCCGACCGCCTGGTTCGTAGCCAGGTACTCTATCCAGCTGAGCTAAGGACGCGCAGTTTTCGATATCGGTATTACCAATATCAGGAGTTCACTAAGGAAACCCTAAAGAGTGGCGCGTCCTGGAGGATTCGAACCTCCGACCGCCTGGTTCGTAGCCAGGTACTCTATCCAGCTGAGCTAAGGACGCGCAGTTTTCGATATCGGTATTACCAATATCAGGAGTTCACAAAGAAACCCTAAAGAGTGGCGCGTCCTGGAGGATTCGAACCTCCGACCGCCTGGTTCGTAGCCAGGTACTCTATCCAGCTGAGCTAAGGACGCGCAGTTTTCGATATCGGTGTTACCAATATCAGGAGTTCACAAAGAAACTCTAAAGAGTGGCGCGTCCTGGAGGATTCGAACCTCCGACCGCCTGGTTCGTAGCCAGGTACTCTATCCAGCTGAGCTAAGGACGCACAGTTTTCGATATCGGTATTACCAATATCAGGAGTTCACAAAGAAACCCTAAAGAGTGGCGCGTCCTGGAGGATTCGAACCTCCGACCGCCTGGTTCGTAGCCAGGTACTCTATCCAGCTGAGCTAAGGACGCGCAATAATCTTTATTTTACTTTGTATAACCCGTTTATCAAACGAATTATTAAATAGTGGCGCGTCCTGGAGGATTCGAACCTCCGACCGCCTGGTTCGTAGCCAGGTACTCTATCCAGCTGAGCTAAGGACGCGCAGTTCTTCTTGCTAAGAAGTTGTGAAGCAAATCACACTAGTTTCTTACGAAACAAAAAAAAGGCCATCGGGCCAGTCAATGAATGGCGGTGAAGGAGGGATTCGAACCCTCGATACGGGATAAACCGTATACTCCCTTAGCAGGGGAGCGCCTTCAGCCTCTCGGCCACCTCACCGTTTTCATTGTTATATCTCAAAAGAGATATGGCGCGTCCTGGAGGATTCGAACCTCCGACCGCCTGGTTCGTAGCCAGGTACTCTATCCAGCTGAGCTAAGGACGCACTTTTTGTTGATAAATCAACGTTGCAAGAATGGCGGTGAAGGAGGGATTCGAACCCTCGATACGGGATAAACCGTATACTCCCTTAGCAGGGGAGCGCCTTCAGCCTCTCGGCCACCTCACCGTCTTGCGGAGGCACATATTACGTTTTACCGAAAATATGTCAAACACTTTCTTTGAAAAAAAACGCAAAAATCGCTTAACCGATGCGGATTTAATCAAAGTGATTATTAAACAAACTTTACCACCCTATTATGATGAAAAAAAGAGAGTCTTCTCTTAAAAAATGACATTTATTAGAAACTAAAAAGGCTAGCCTATCGGCTAGCCTTTTTCATTCAAACTAAGCTCTGTAAACAGGAGCGGCTTAGTAGTTACCTGAAGCAACGTTGCCATTGCCTTTTTCAGCTTGAATGCGCATGTAGATTTCTTCACGGTGAACAGAAACCTCTTTCGGAGCGTTAACGCCGATACGTACTTGGTTACCTTTAACACCTAGTACAGTTACAGTTACTTCATCACCAATCATAAGTGTTTCGCCTACGCGGCGAGTCAAAATTAGCATTCTTTGCTCCTTGAGTAATCTCTAAATTTTCTTGCTACAAAGCTATTATCCAACAAAAGTTATATTTTCGTAAACTACCTTGTTACCGAAAATTAGCCCAAAAAGGCATGTTTTTGCTGAATGTTCAATGCTTCACTAGATGTAACGTAAGCATCATGAAGAATATTTGCTGCTGCATCCACACATTCAGGTGGTAAGACTAGCATCATAGTGAGTGCATTCGTTGAGCAGAAGTTGGTCGTAATATCTTGCTGTGCCAACAATTCACAGGCATGGTCAACCATTCCATTGGCTTCTAGCCCCACAGCGGTCAACAGGCTTACAAGTTCACTATTACGGATTTTATCGCGGAACACCAGATCCAACTTGGCACATGCATCTTGTTTTATCATGATACCTGTTCGTTCTGCTTCCTCGATCACATTCCAAATGTCTATACCTAACATCTGACATTGCTTTGTAATGCTAGACAAATGTTCGTTATCGACTTCAATCATGGCAAGGTCACGTTGAATGGCTATACCAGAGACGGCTTTTAAGCCTGACTCTCCTTTTACCAAACTGCCTTCGTTCACATCAAATGTCGAAAGCACACGCAGTGGCACATTATTCTTCCATGCAAACTGCACAGAAGGGAGATGCAACACTTTCGCTCCACGGCTGGCCATTGCTTCCATCGAAGGGAAATCAATCACCGCCATTTTTTGAGCGTTTTTTACTACACGTGGATCACAAGTATAAATACCATCAACGTCGGTAAAGATTTGACACTCATCAGCGCTTAATGCGCCAGCTAATGTCACTGCGCTCGTATCTGAGCCACCTCGACCTAATGTGGTGATATCCCCATTTTCATTCACACCTTGGAATCCTGCCACGATAACGATTTGATCTTGTTGAAGTAAATCCATAATCGTAGAAGTATCAATGTGTTTAATCGTCGCGTCATTGTGTTGATTATCCGTCACAATGTTCGCTTGTGCTCCGGTAAGTGAGCGAGCAGCATAACCCAATTTATTGAGAGTCATTGCCAATAATGCCATTGACACTTGCTCACCAGCAGAGAGCAAAACATCAAGTTCTCGAGCCGTTGGAACGCTATCTACTTGCTTAGCGAGATCCATTAGTCGGTTTGTTTCGCCTGACATCGCAGACACAACAACGACAACTTGATTACCATCATTTTTCGCCTTAATGATGTGTTCAGCTACTTGGTGGATTCTTTCAATTGAACCCACTGAGGTTCCGCCAAACTTTTGCACGATAAGGGGCTTTTTCACCAGTCTTCACCTTCCCAAGACCAAAGTCTCATTCGGACCACTCATATTCTACTAGTTGAAAATTATATAAGCGGTAGTTACAACAAAAACCAAGCAGCGTAAATGACCTGGTTAAAATACGGTCAATTAAACCACTTGGTTACCATAAAAAAATTACGCCCAATCAAAGAACATTGATTGAGCGTAAATTGTATTTTAAATAATTATAGGCGTTCTTCTAGCCAAGGCTGTACAGACTGAATCGCCGCAGGTAGTGCCGCAACATCGGTACCACCTGCTTGAGCCATATCTGGGCGACCACCGCCTTTACCGCCAACTTGCTCAGCAACCATCTTCACTAGGTCACCAGCTTTCACTTTGCCGATAAGGTCTTTGGTTACACCTGCAATCAGACCGATCTTGTCATCGTTCACGTTTGCAAGAAGGATAACGCCGCTACCTACTTGGTTTTTGATGTCATCAACCATAGTACGTAGGTTCTTGTTATCTGCGCCTTCTAGAGCTGCAATCAGTACTTTAGTACCGTTGATATCCTGTACTTTACCCATGATGTTCGCGCTTTCTGCTGCTGCCATCTTGTCTTTCAGTTTTTGGATTTCTTTCTCTAGAGATTTCGCTTTCTGTGCTGATTCTGCCAGTTTCTCTTCATACTTAGCCGCTTGAGCTTCGATTGCGTCTAGCGCACCTTCACCCGTTACCGCTTCGATACGGCGGATACCTGCTGCGATACCACCTTCAGATGTGATCTTGAATAGACCGATGTCACCAGTGCTTGAAGCGTGGATACCACCACAAAGCTCTGTCGAGAAATCGCCCATAGACAGCACGCGTACTTCGTCATCGTACTTCTCACCAAACAATGCCATTGCGCCTTTCTTCTTCGCAGACTCAATGTCCATCACGTTGGTTTCAACCTTGTGGTTACGGCGAATTTGCGCGTTCACTAGACGCTCAACTTCTTTCAGCTCTGCAGCCGTTACCGCTTCTAGGTGAGAAAAGTCGAAACGTAGGCTATCTGGTTTCACTAGTGAACCTTTCTGCGTTACGTGCTCACCAAGAAGTTGGCGTAGCGCAGCATGCAGCAAGTGCGTCGCTGAGTGGTTTAGAGAGATAGCTGCACGACGCTCGGCGTCAACGATAGTTGCTACTTCGTCACCTTTCGCTAGAACGCCTTCGGCCATTACACCGTGGTGTGCGATTGCGTTGCCTAGTTTCTGAGTGTCTTCAACACGGAATACACCAGACTCAGTGCGGATTTCACCAGCGTCACCACATTGACCGCCTGACTCAGCGTAGAATGGTGTCTCACCAAGTACGATGATTGCTTTGTCGCCTGCAGATAATGAATCTACTTCGTTACCCTCAACAAACATCGCAGCAACTGAGCTAGAGCCTTTAGTGCCTGTGTAACCACAGAATTCTGTTTGAGTATCCACTTTGATTGCTGCGTTGTAATCAGTACCGAAGTTACCTGCTTCACGTGCACGTTGACGCTGCTCTTCCATCGCTTTCTCGAAACCTTCTTCGTCGATAGCGAACTCACGCTCACGTGCAACGTCGTTAGTTAAGTCAGCTGGGAAGCCGTAAGTGTCGTAAAGTTTGAATACGGTTTCGCCGTCTAGCACTTTACCGTCTAGGTTATCTAGCGCTTCGTTTAGGATCGCCATACCACGCTCAAGTGTACGACCGAAGTTTTCTTCTTCGATACGCAATACTTTTTCAACCACAGCTTGTTGACGCTTTAGCTCTTCACCAGCCGTACCCATGATGTCTGCTAGTACACCAACCAACTTGTGGAAGAATGCACCTTGTGCGCCTAGCTTGTTACCGTGACGAACTGCACGACGGATAATACGACGTAGCACGTAACCACGACCTTCGTTTGAAGGCATTACGCCATCAACGATCAGGAATGAACATGAACGGATGTGGTCGGCGATAACGCGTAGCGATTGGTTCGATAGGTCTTCGTAACCGATCACTTCAGCGGCTGCTTTGATTAGAGCTTGGAATACATCGATTTCGTAGTTTGAGTGAACGCCTTGCATGATTGCAGAGATACGCTCGATACCCATACCTGTATCTACCGATGGTTTTGGTAGCGGTTCCATAGTGCCGTCTGCGTGACGGTTGAACTGCATGAATACGTTGTTCCAGATCTCGATGAAACGGTCACCATCTTCTTCAGGCGTGCCAGGACGGCCACCCCAGATGTGCTCACCGTGATCGTAGAAAATTTCAGTACATGGACCACAAGGGCCAGTGTCACCCATTTGCCAGAAGTTATCTGACTCGTATGGTTTACCACCTTTCTTGTCGCCGATGCGGATAATGCGGTCTGCTGGAACGCCTACTTTTTTGTTCCAGATATCGAATGCTTCGTCATCTGTCTCGTAAACCGTTACTAGTAGACGGTCTGCTGGCAGCTTAAGAGTTTCAGTTAGAAATTCCCATGCGAAAGCAATCGCGTCTTCTTTGAAGTAATCGCCAAAGCTGAAGTTGCCTAGCATTTCAAAGAAAGTGTGGTGACGAGCTGTAAAGCCAACGTTTTCCAGGTCGTTGTGTTTACCACCAGCACGTACACAACGTTGAGCCGTAGTCGCTCGAGTGTAGGCTCGTTTTTCTAAGCCTAAGAAACAATCTTTAAATTGGTTCATACCCGCGTTTGTGAACAGCAGGGTTGGGTCGTTATGTGGAACTAACGATGAACTTTCTACGATTTGGTGTCCTTTGCTCTCAAAGAACTTGAGGAACGCGTTACGAACCTCATCAGTGCTCATGTACATGCAGCTCTTCCTGAAAATAGTCGAGTTAGAATTTTGCCGTATTGTAGATCATGCAATCAGCTACGACTAGTTTTCTTGCGGAAAAGAGGGGGTAGAAGAAAAAATTTAAGGTAAAACAAAAATCAACGTGAGCCATTCACTATGAATCTTCGTCCTCGAAGCTCAGCGCGTAGCTGATTTGGTCAAAACTGTAGCCACGATATTGCAGAAATCGCACCTGTTTAGCGTACTCTTTCTGGTCTTTGGCTTTAATTCCTTTGAATTTCTTCTCAGCAGCCATTCTTGCCAGTTCAAACCAGTCTTGTGGCTCTTCTGCCATCGCCATATCAATGATGGATTCTGCGACACGCTTTTGGTTCAATTCTTGACGAATGCGGCGCTCACCGTGACCTTTGTAAACATGCTGGCGCACTTGGCTTTTGGCATAACGCAGGTCATCCAAATAGTTATGGTCGAGACAAAAATTGATTGCCGCTTCTATCTCTGCCTCTTCATAACCTTTTAGAGCCAGCTTTTGGTATAGCTCGTATTGCCCATGGTCTCGACGGCTCAATAATTGAATAGCCGCTTCTTTGCTGGATAGGGTCGGCGCTTGACGCTTTTGGTACATAGTGTTCCTAAAACTATTTTTGCTGTACAGGCTCTATAACAATCGTAGTAAATAACCACTCACTCTAGCTTACATAGGCGCTAGTTCTGAACGCTGACCTACCCTAATTGATATGAGCCTGCCCTTGTGTTTTCGGTTTTGATTTCAGCAGATACAACAAAGCCCCGCATAGCAGGGCTTTGTTCAACATGATTCAATCAGAAGATTAAAACTCTTCTTCTTGCTCTGATTTTTCACCGGCTTCTGGTGCTTCAGGTAATGCTGGTGAAAGTAGCATTTCACGCAGTTTAGTATCGATAGTCTTACCGATTTCTGGGTTTTCGCGTAGGTAGTTACAAGCGTTTGCTTTACCTTGGCCAATCTTGTCGCCTTGGTAGCTGTACCATGCACCCGCTTTTTCAACTAGCTTGTGCTTCACGCCTAGGTCAATCAGTTCACCTTCACGGTTGAAACCTTGGCCGTACATGATTTGCGTGTTTGCTTCTTTAAACGGTGCAGCAATCTTGTTCTTAACAACTTTGATGCGCGTTTCGTTACCTACTACTTCGTCACCTTCTTTGATTGCGCCAGTACGACGAATATCTAGGCGAACAGAAGCGTAGAACTTAAGTGCGTTACCACCCGTTGTTGTTTCTGGGTTACCAAACATTACACCAATCTTCATACGGATTTGGTTGATGAAGATACACATACAGTTAGATTGCTTTAGGTTACCCGTTAGCTTACGCATCGCTTGAGAAAGCATACGTGCTTGAAGACCCATATGGCTGTCGCCCATCTCGCCTTCGATTTCTGCTTTTGGTGTTAGAGCCGCAACTGAGTCGACAACCATAACGTCGATAGCACCAGAACGTGCAAGTGCGTCACAGATCTCTAGCGCTTGCTCACCTGTGTCTGGCTGAGAAACCAACAGTGCATCGATATCAACGCCAAGTTTCTTCGCGTATACAGGATCTAGAGCGTGCTCTGCATCGATAAACGCACAAGTTTTACCTTCACGTTGTGCAGCTGCGATAAGCTCAAGAGTTAGTGTTGTTTTACCTGAAGATTCTGGACCGTAGATTTCTACGATACGACCCATTGGTAGACCACCAGCACCCAAAGCGATATCAAGAGAAAGAGAACCCGTTGAGATGGTTTCTACGTCCATTGCGCGGTTATCACCAAGGCGCATGATAGAGCCTTTACCGAATTGCTTTTCAATTTGACCTAGCGCAGCGGCGAGCGCTTTCTGTTTGTTCTCGTCCATTACTTTCTCCGATTTATTCATCTTCTTTGGGCGACGAATAGTAATTCATTTTTCTTAAGCAGAAGAACTGCTCAGCAATGAAAGTTATTATACTGTTGATTCATACAGTGTCCATACCTGTATGAAAAAAATTTGGCTGACCTAAAGCTGTGATTTGCTCTAGCCCTTATCAACGCTGGGCTAAGACAATTTCACAAATTCTAAATCAGATGTTGATGCAATTGAGTCAGTGCATGCTCGACCGCTTTTTTGCGAACTTCTGCACGGTCACCAGTGAAATGCATGGTTTCGACTTGCTGCCAATTTTGATTATCAGCAAAAGCAAAGCAGACCGTTCCGACAGGTTTCTCTTCACTCCCACCTCCCGGACCAGCGATACCACTGATGGATACGCCGATGGTTGCGTTGGAGTTTTTAATTGCGCCCTGCACCATTTCAATCACAACAGGCTCACTCACTGCACCGTGCGCTTCTAACGTTGAAGCCTGTACGCCAAGCATCTCCATTTTAGCTTCATTACTGTAAGTAACGAACGCGCGATCAAGCCAAGCTGAACTACCAGCAATGTCGGTAATAGCGGTTGCAAAACCGCCACCCGTGCATGATTCTGCGGTGGTTAAAACATGTCCATGCTTAGCCAATAATGCGCCGAGATCGGCACTCAATTTTGTTGCTCTTTCCATAGCCAAAAATGCCCTTTGTCTCTTTTTACTTGATAGGGATTCACGTATCCTAAGCCGCTACGGAAATAAACAAAAGTACTTACCTGTGAAAGCTGAACAAAAACACACTCCGATGATGCAGCAATATCTCAAGCTAAAGGCTGAGAACCCAGAAATCTTGCTGTTTTACCGCATGGGCGACTTCTACGAACTCTTCTACGACGATGCTAAACGCGCATCTCAATTGCTTGATATTTCGTTGACCAAACGTGGTGCATCGGCAGGTGAACCTATCCCGATGGCTGGTGTTCCATTCCATGCGGTAGAAGGTTATCTAGCTAAACTTGTTCAGCTTGGTGAGTCTGTCGCGATCTGTGAGCAGATTGGCGATCCAGCGACAAGTAAAGGCCCGGTTGAGCGTAAAGTAGTACGCATTGTTACGCCAGGAACTGTGACTGATGAAGCGCTGCTGTCTGAGCGTATCGATAACCTGATTGCATCGATTTACCATCACAACGGTAAATTCGGTTACGCGACATTGGATGTAACTTCGGGTCGCTTCCAACTAGTCGAGCCGGAAACCGAAGAAGCGATGGCCGCTGAGCTGCAACGTACCGCACCTCGTGAGTTACTCTTCCCAGAAGATTTTGAACCCGTACATTTGATGTCGAACCGTAACGGTAACCGTCGTCGCCCGGTCTGGGAGTTCGAGCTAGATACCGCTAAACAACAGTTGAACCAACAATTTGGTACGCGCGACTTGGTAGGCTTTGGTGTTGAGCACGCATCACTCGGTCTGTGTGCTGCGGGTTGTTTGATCCAATACGTAAAAGATACTCAGCGTACTGCCCTACCGCACATTCGCTCACTGACCTTTGATCGCCAAGATCACTCCGTCATTCTTGATGCGGCAACACGTCGTAACTTAGAGCTGACGCAAAACCTATCTGGTGGAACTGATAATACGTTAGCCGAAATACTCGATCACTGTGCGACTCCAATGGGCAGCCGTATGCTAAAACGTTGGTTGCATCAACCAATGCGCTGTGTCGATACTCTTAACAACCGTCTTGATGCGATTGGTGAGATCAAAGATCAGAGCTTGTTCACCGACATTCAACCAATCTTCAAACAGATTGGTGATATTGAACGTATCCTCGCTCGCTTGGCGCTTCGCTCGGCACGTCCGCGCGATATGGCTCGTCTACGTCATGCAATGCAGCAACTGCCAGAGTTGGAAACCGTCACTTCTTCTCTGGCTCACCCATACCTTAAAAAGCTGGCTCAGTTTGCTGCACCAATGGATGAGGTATGTGATTTACTCGAGCGCGCAATCAAAGAAAATCCACCAGTGGTTATTCGCGAAGGTGGCGTGATTGCAGAGGGCTACAACGCTGAGCTTGATGAATGGCGTAAACTCGCAGATGGCGCAACCGAGTATCTAGAAAAACTCGAAGCTGACGAACGCGAACGTCATGGTATCGACACCCTAAAAGTTGGCTACAACGCTGTACACGGTTTCTTCATTCAGGTAAGTCGTGGTCAAAGCCACTTGGTTCCACCACACTATGTGCGTCGCCAAACGCTGAAAAATGCAGAACGCTACATCATTCCTGAGTTGAAAGAGCACGAAGACAAGGTTCTGAACTCTAAGTCAAAAGCGCTAGCAGTAGAGAAAAAGCTGTGGGAAGGGCTGTTTGATTTGTTAATGCCAAACCTTGAGAAGATGCAAAACCTTGCTTCGGCAATTTCTCAGTTAGACGTACTACAAAACCTAGCCGAGCGTGCAGATTCACTTGATTACTGTCGCCCAACTTTGGATAAAGAAGCGGGCATCAGCATTCAAGCCGGTCGTCACCCTGTCGTAGAGCAAGTAACCAGCGAGCCGTTTATTGCCAACCCTATTGAGCTAAGTTCAAACCGTAAAATGCTGATCATTACTGGTCCAAACATGGGTGGTAAATCGACCTATATGCGCCAAACTGCATTGATTGCTTTGATGGCTCACATTGGTTCATACGTACCTGCAGAATCGGCTCATATTGGCTCTTTGGATCGTATCTTTACTCGTATCGGTGCGTCTGATGATTTGGCCTCTGGCCGTTCAACTTTCATGGTTGAAATGACCGAAACAGCCAACATTCTTCACAACGCAACTAAGAACAGCTTGGTACTAATGGATGAGATCGGTCGCGGTACCAGTACTTACGATGGTCTTTCTTTGGCATGGGCAAGTGCTGAATGGCTTGCAACTCAGATTGGGGCAATGACACTTTTCGCGACTCACTACTTCGAATTGACTGAGCTACCAAACCTACTGCCAAACCTAGCCAACGTTCACCTTGATGCGGTAGAACACGGTGACAGCATCGCCTTTATGCACGCAGTTCAAGAAGGCGCGGCAAGCAAGTCTTATGGTCTAGCAGTTGCTGGTTTAGCTGGTGTTCCAAAGCCAGTGATTAAGAATGCGCGTAACAAGCTGTCGCAACTTGAACAATTAGGTCAAGGCAATGATTCGCCTCGCCCTAGTACGGTCGATGTGGCAAACCAACTCAGCTTGATCCCAGAACCAAGTGATGTTGAACAAGCATTGTCGAATATTGATCCTGACGATCTAACGCCTCGCCAGGCACTGGAAGAGCTTTACCGCTTGAAGAAGATGCTCTAGTTCCTAAACTTATCCAGTAAAACGCAAAAAGGCTATGGTCACCCATAGCCTTTTGTTTGTTCTGAACTCGCCTCTACAGCGCTTCTACCTAATCATCTTCTACGTTGAACAAGTTTTCCATGTTCAGACCTTGTTTAATCAAGATCTCACGTAGTCGACGTAAGCCTTCCACTTGGATCTGACGAACACGTTCGCGTGTTAGACCAATCTCACGTCCCACTTCTTCAAGTGTTGATGGCTCATAGCCAAGCAGACCAAACCGACGTGCAAGCACTTCTTTCTGTTTTGGATTCAGCTCTTCTAACCAATGGATCAATGAAGATTTAATGTCGTCGTCCTGAGTGGAAACTTCAGGATCTGAATTGTTGGCATCAGGAATAATATCCAGCAGCGCTTTCTCGCCGTCACCACCAATTGGTGTATCAACAGAACTAATACGCTCGTTAAGGCGAAGCATTTTGCTTACGTCTTCTACCGGGATATCTAGCTGTGCAGCAATCTCTTCTGCTGTTGGTTCATGATCGAGCTTCTGAGAAAGTTCACGCGCGGTACGCAGATAAATGTTCAGCTCTTTAACCACATGAATTGGCAGACGGATGGTACGAGTTTGGTTCATCAACGCACGCTCGATCGTTTGGCGGATCCACCACGTTGCGTAAGTTGAGAAACGGAAGCCTCTTTCTGGATCAAATTTCTCTACCGCACGGATCAAACCTAGGTTGCCTTCTTCGATGAGATCAAGAAGTGCAAGACCACGATTGCTGTAGCGGCGAGAGATCTTCACTACCAGACGCAAGTTACTTTCGATCATACGTTTACGAGCAGCTTCATCGCCACGCAATGCACGTCGAGCATAAAGTACTTCTTCTTCTGCTGTGAGTAGAGGTGAGAAGCCAATTTCACCTAGATAAAGCTGTGTTGCATCTAAGCTCTTATTACTCGCATCGAATTCCTCTCTTTGCGAGCTCTTCTCTTTTTTGGATGGTGATTTTACAAGTTCGTTATTAATGCGGCCTACTGCTGCATCGTCATAATCAAACTCTTCAACTTTGGTTACTGTGTTGCTGATACTCATAACGCCTCCCCCTGGCGAGTTAGCAAGACATGACAACTCAATATGTCGCTAAATGATGTCGCAAGTTGTTATTCAAAGTTTTAAGGCAAATACCGTTTTGGATTAACGGACTTACCTTGATAACGAATTTCAAAGTGAAGTCTGACCGATTTCGAACCCGAACTACCCATCGTCGCGATTTTTTGTCCAGCTTTAACACTTTGTCCTTCTGAAACCAGCAATCTATCGTTGTGAGCGTATGCACTTAAATAATTTTCGTTATGTTTAACTATTATTAAGTTGCCATAACCTCTTAGCGCATTACCAGAATACACAACTGTGCCGGTTGCGGTTGAAACGATAGGCTGACCACGCTGTCCTGCGATGTCGATGCCTTTATTTCCTTGTTCGCCCGCTGAAAAATTCTTAACTACTCTCCCTTTTGTAGGCCACAACCACTTAGACACTTTGTCATTTTTTGCTGTAGTTGTAGGCGCTGGCTTCTTAACATTTTGGTTACCTTTTGAACCAACATACTCTTTTGATTTCGATTGTTCAACCTTCTTTGGAGGTTGTTTTTGTGTAACTTTCGTTGGCTTCTGACTAGAGCTTTTACTTGAATTTGATGTCTTAGCTGGTGTTGTTTTTGTCACGGTTGGGCTTGGGGTCGCTACAACCACAGGTGGAACAACGGGTTCCACTTTATGACCAAATTTAGGTGAATTATATTTCGGAGCCCAAAGTTTTAACTTCTGGCCCGGGAAGATCGTGTAAGGAGCAGCAAGTTCATTGTAACGAACCAGATCTTTTACATCCTTGTCTGTGACGTAAGCTATAAAATAAAGGGTATCGCCTTTCTTTACTTCATAGTAGCTACCTCGATAACTACCGCGCTCTACCGTTGAGTAATCTTTACTTATGCTTGAGACGGGTGCAGGCGAGTGAGCTGCGCAACCAACCAGTCCCGCAGCTAACAAACAGCTAATACCAAAACGATGTAATAACTTCTTCACCTAGTCTTTAACCTTTAAGCCAAATCACCTGCAACTAATGGCACAAACCTTACCATTTCTACCACGGTTGACAGATATTGTTCACCCTGACGTTCAATTTTTAATAGCTGCTGCTCTTCTTCACCAACGGGAATGATCATCTTACCGCCGTCTTTCAACTGGGATAAAAGCGCTTGGGGAACACTTTCCGCAGCTGCAGTCACGATAATCGCATCGAACGGGCCTTTCGTTTCCCATCCGAGCCAACCATCGCCATGTTTGGTCGAGACGTTATAAATATCCAATTGCTTCAGGCGACGCTTAGCGTCCCATTGCAGAGATTTGATTCGCTCAACGGAATAGACATGATCCACAATTTGAGCGAGAACTGCCGTTTGATAACCCGAGCCCGTGCCGATTTCTAAAACATTACTGTCCGATTTTAAATCTAACAACTCTGTCATTTTCGCCACGATGTAAGGCTGAGAAATGGTTTGCCCCTGACCAATCGGCAGTGCATTGTTGTCGTATGCTTGGTGCATCATTGCTTGTGAGACAAAACTCTCACGCGGCAGTCGATAAATCGCATCCAACACACGTTGATCACTGATGCCACTGGAGATAAGAAATGCTATCAACCTGTCAGCATGTGGGTTAGTCATTAATTCTCTTCCTTTAACCAACTGTCCATTGCGCGCAGCGACTCGTGAGCAGTGAGATCGACCTGCAGTGGTGTGATTGAAACAAAGCCATGTTCAATCGCGAAAAAGTCCGTACCGATGCCAGCATCTTGCTCTTTGCCCGGAGGACCGAGCCAATAGATATCATGTCCGCGCGGATCTTTCTGCTTAATCATATTCTCAGCGTGATGACGCGCACCCAAGCGAGTCACTTCTATCTCACCAAGCTCTTCAAACGGAAGATCAGGTACGTTTACATTCAATAGACGATTGGTTGGGATTGGGCGAATCAGATGCTGCTCAACCAACTGGCGAGCAATTTTAGCTGCCGATTCAAAATGTTGTTTACCGACTAGAGAAAAAGCAATCGCCTGCACGCCAAGAAAATGTCCTTCCATCGCTGCGGCCACCGTACCGGAGTACAGCACATCATCGCCTAGGTTTGCTCCGTGATTGATGCCTGACAACACAAGATCTGGCAAGTCATCTTTCATCAACTCATTCAGCGCGAAGTGCACACAGTCTGTTGGAGTACCTTGCACAGAGAAAGTCTTCGGCGAAATCTCGGTCACTCGTAGTGGTTGCTCTAGCGTCAGTGAGTTAGACGCACCAGAACGGTTTCGGTCTGGTGCTACAATCGTCACTTCAGCAATGCTTCTTAGCTCATCAGCAAGCGCGTGAATTCCCTGCGCATGAACACCGTCATCATTACTGAGCAGTATTCTTAATGGCTTCGCGTTGTGTGAATCCATTTCCATTAGTATTCTCTTTCTACCTTTTCTTCGATGACCAACTCACGCACGATTGAAGTCGCAAAAGAACCCGCATCTAGCGAGAACATTAATGTGATGTTGTTGCCATCGACCGTCCAAGCTAAGTCTTGTGGTTTAAGTGCAATATCACGACGGTCATGGCGCATACGGTTACCACGAATCAAAGCCATCAAGTCTGGCTCTTCATCTAAGAACGGTTGCTCTAAAGTAAGGGCATCCGCTTGAGTCGGCAGCGCATTATCACCCGCTAGGGCTGCGGTAATTGCCACTTCACCTTCAGCAAATTGCGCTTGTAGATCTGCGATGTTGCTTGCATCAACCAACTGAGTGCCAGAACTTGTCTGCGCAACATCACCGTCGATGAACTTATCAAACACGCCTTTCTCTAATCGAGCTGAAACGATACGGTTGAAGATCCAAGAACGAGCCGCAGACAAGTACATGCTGCGCTTGTTTTGATTGCGGGTACGAACGTTCTCGCGTCCCCATCGACGTGCTTCTTCTAGGTTATTGCCATCGTTACCAAAACGCTGACTACCAAAGTAGTTTGGCACGCCCACTTGCTTCACTTTTTCAAGGCGTAGCTCAACATCCGTCACATCTGTCACTTCAGACAAAGTAACCACGAACTCGTTCCCTACTAGGTCACCCGGACGAAGTTTTTTATTGTGACGATCCGTTGCAAGGATTTCGATGCTTGGGTATTGCGCCAAAAATGCTGAAAAGTCTGGCGTTTCACCTTTTGGTAAATGCACACTTAGCCATTGTTCGGTCACAGCATGACGGTCTTTAAGGCCCGCCCAGCTAACGTCTTTCGACTTAACACCACAGGCTTTTGCTAGTTCGTTAGCAACAAAACTGGTGTTCTCACCTGTCTTTCGGATACGAACCATTAAGTGCTCGCCTTCACCCGTAAAGGCAAAACCTAAATCTTCACGAACCTGAAAGTGCTCAGGTTGCGCTTTGATTTTTGCAGATGCAACTGGCTTACCTGTTAGGTAAGCCAATGAAGATAAAATGTCTGACATGATGTATTTCCGCTGATATCACAGCTTAGAGGAGCAAATTGCTGATTATTGCTTAAACAGAAGTACAACTGCTTCCGTTGCAATGCCTTCTTTGCGTCCAGTAAAACCAAGACGTTCTGTCGTCGTCGCTTTTACGTTAATGTTGCTAATGTCGGTTTCGAGGTCTTCGGCAATAGCTGCACACATTGCGTCAATGTGCGGTGCCATCTTCGGCGCTTGTGCCATGATAGTGACATCTGCATTACCAAGACGGTAGCCTTGTTCTTTGACTCGACGGTAAACGTCTTTCAATAATTCACGGCTATCTGCGCCTTTCCATTTGTCATCCGTGTCTGGGAAGTGACGGCCAATGTCGCCAGCAGCAATCGCGCCAAGCAGCGCATCCGTTAACGCATGCAGCGCCACATCACCATCAGAGTGCGCAATCAAACCTTGTTCGTAAGGGATCGCTACACCACCAATGATTACTGGACCTTCACCACCGAATTTATGTACGTCGAAACCATGACCAATTCGAATCATTTTCTATCCTTTCTTTATTCGCCGCGCTCACGGCTGAGATAAAACTCGGCTAGCGCAAGATCTTCTGGCTGAGTAATTTTTATGTTATTCGCATTCCCTTGAACCAGTGCCGGCTTTTCGCCTAACCACTCTAAAGCCGAAGCTTCATCAGTAATGGTGACACCTTGTTCTAATGCGTCAGCCAGCGCTTGGGTAAGCTGCTGAGTTTTAAACATTTGTGGAGTCAGTGCATGCCACAATGCTTCTCTATCTACCGTATGATCAATGTCTTGTGCGGTGTTTGCTCGCTTCATTGTGTCTCTCACTGGAGAGGCGAGGATGCCACCCGTTGGGTGAGCGCTACAAACATCAATCAAACGGTCAATGTCGGATGTTAATACACACGGTCTTGCAGCATCGTGGACCAAGACCCACTCGCTCTCCAGATGTGTACTTACATAGTTTAGCCCTGATAACACAGAGTCTGCCCTTTCTTTGCCACCAGCCACACGAATCACATCAGGGTGCTGAGCAATAGACAATTCAGGGTAGTATGGGTCGCCGTCGGTAATAGCCACGACAACCTTAGAAATTTTTGGATGAGAAAGCAGTTTCTCTACTGTATGTTCCAGTACCGCTTTACCGTCAATCAACAAATATTGTTTTGGACGATCTGCTTTCATGCGGCTGCCAACACCTGCGGCAGGCACAATAGCAATATGGGTTGGAGTATTAGTATCCAACATATTAATGCTCTTCCTCATCGACAATTCGGTAGAAGGTTTCGCCATCTTTAACCAAACCAAGTTCATGACGTGCACGTTCTTCGATTGCATCAAGACCTTGTCGTAAGTCATCAATCTCAGCGAACATCTCGTTATTACGAGCTTGCAGCTTGCTGTTTACTTGCTGCTGCACTTCAATTTCATCTTCTACTGTGTAGTAGTCAGACACCCCGTTTTTGCCAAACCAGAGGGTATATTGAAGCCAGCCAAACAGTAACGTAAGGGCTATAACAAAGATTCGCATATCGTTGCTAACATTCTGTACCGGAAGGGATTAGATAAGGTGACATATATAGCATAAATGCGTGATTGGCTCTAGGGCAGAAAAAGAGACTCACACGCTCCTTACAGGAAAAAAGCAGCAAAATGAAACAAAGAGATTTCCCACTCTCTCCTTCGCAGTTCTAAAAAATGACAAGTAAGTGTTGGCGAAAGTAACCTCCACTCCCACTTCTCGAAGCAAAGCGTTCCCATATGTCAGATACAAAAACGCCCCGCAAGCGCGAGGCATTTTTAAAAGCTTTAAGTTAAGCTGTTAACTCAGTTAAAAATTAAGCCTGACCTTTAACTTCTTTAAGACCGCTTCCTTGAAACATGGAGGAGCGCGCTCACCTTGAGCTTCCGTTATATAAAAAACGCCCCGCAAGTGCGAGGCGTTTTCAAAAGCTTTAAGTTAAGCGGTTAATTCAGTTAAGAATTAAGCTTGACCTTTAACTTCTTTAAGACCGCTTCCTTGAAACATGGAGGAGCGCGCTCACCTAGAGCTTCCGTTATATAAAAAACGCCCCGCAAGCGCGAGGCGTTTTTAAAAGCTTTAAGTTAAGCGGTTAATTCAGTTAAGAGTTAAGCTTGACCTTTAACTTCTTTAAGACCGTTGAAAGGAGCGCGCTCACCTAGAGCTTCCTCGATACGGATAAGTTGGTTGTACTTAGCAACACGGTCAGAACGGCTCATAGAACCAGTCTTGATTTGACCTGCAGCTGTACCTACCGCTAGGTCAGCGATAGTTGCATCTTCAGTTTCGCCAGAACGGTGAGAGATTACTGCTGTGTAACCTGCGTCTTTAGCCATCTTGATTGCAGCTAGAGTCTCTGTTAGAGAACCGATTTGGTTGAACTTGATAAGGATAGAGTTAGCTACGCCTTTCTCGATACCTTCAGCAAGGATCTTAGTGTTAGTAACGAATAGGTCGTCACCTACTAGTTGAAGCTTGTCACCTAGTAGTTCAGTTTGGTGCTTGAAGCCAGCCCAATCAGACTCGTCTAGACCGTCTTCGATAGAAACGATTGGGAATTGGTTAGCTAGCTCAGCTAGGTAGTGGTTAAACTCTTCAGAAGTGAAAGTTTTACCTTCGCCTTTCATGTTGTAGATGCCAGCTTCTTTGTCGAAGAACTCAGATGCAGCACAGTCCATAGCTAGAGTAACGTCTTTACCTAGTTCGTAACCAGCAGCTGCAACAGCTTCTGCGATAACTTCTAGAGCTTCAGCGTTAGACTTAAGGTTAGGAGCGAAACCACCTTCGTCACCAACTGCAGTGCTGTAGCCTTTAGACTTAAGAACTTTAGCTAGGTTGTGGAATACTTCAGCACCGATACGTAGACCTTCTTTAAGAGTCTTAGCACCAACTGGTTGGATCATGAACTCTTGGATGTCAACGTTGTTGTCTGCGTGCTCACCACCGTTGATGATGTTCATCATTGGTAGAGGCATAGAGAATTGACCAGCTGTACCGTTTAGCTCAGCGATGTGCTCGTATAGAGGCATGCCTTTAGCTGCTGCTGCAGCTTTAGCGTTTGCTAGAGAAACAGCTAGGATAGCGTTCGCACCGAACTTAGATTTGTTTTCAGTGCCGTCTAGTTCGATCATTACTGCGTCGATTGCAGCTTGGTCTTTAGCGTCTTTGCCAACTAGAGCTTCAGCGATTGCGCCGTTTACAGCTTCAACAGCTTTAAGAACACCTTTACCTAGGAAACGTGCTTTGTCACCGTCACGTAGCTCAAGAGCTTCGCGAGAACCAGTAGATGCGCCAGATGGAGCTGCTGCCATACCTACGAAACCGCCTTCTAGGTGTACTTCAGCTTCTACAGTTGGGTTACCACGTGAGTCGATGATTTCACGACCTAGAACTTTAACGATCTTAGACATTAATGTTTCCTCTCGTTTCAAATATAAATGTCAATTTTAAAGGGCAGCAGCACAACCTTCGCCGCTGCCCGTATCCTTTTACTTCTCGAATTCGCCGCGAGCGTTTTGACCTGCAGCTTTCACGAAACCTGCGAATAGTGGGTGACCATCGCGAGGCGTCGAGGTGAATTCTGGGTGGAATTGAGCCGCTACAAACCATGGGTGAGCTGGGTTCTCAATCATTTCCACTAGTTTCTTGTCCGCTGATAGGCCAGATACTTTCAGACCTGCTTTTTCGATTTGCGGACGAAGAACGTTGTTTACTTCGTAACGGTGACGGTGACGTTCATGAACAGTCGCGCTACCGTATAGTTCACGAGCTTTAGTCCCTTTCTCTAGGTGACATAGCTGTGAACCAAGACGCATCGTACCACCTAGGTCAGACGTTTCAGTACGTTCTTCAACTTTACCTTCGCCGTCTACCCATTCAGTGATCAAACCTACCACAGGGTACTTAGTGTCTTTGTTAAATTCTGTTGAATGTGCACCTTCCATACCCGCTACGTTGCGCGCGTATTCGATCAGTGCTACTTGCATGCCTAGACAGATACCTAGGTAAGGTACTTTGTTTTCACGAGCGTATTGTGCTGCGCGAATCTTACCTTCGATACCACGGTCACCGAAGCCGCCAGGTACTAGGATTGCATCTAGACCTTCAAGTACTTCTACGCCTTTCGTCTCAACATCTTGAGAGTCTACGTATTTAATTGTGACGTTTAGACGGTTTTTCAAGCCTGCGTGTTTAAGTGCTTCGTTTACTGACTTGTAAGCGTCTGGTAGTTCGATGTATTTACCGACCATACCGATAGTTACTTCACCAGTTGGGTTCGCTTCTTCGTAGATAACCTGTTCCCATTCAGACAGATCAGCTTCTGGTGCGTTGATACCAAAGCGAGCACAAACTAGGTCATCTAGACCTTGAGACTTAACAAGTTGAGGGATCTTGTAGATTGAATCTACGTCCTTCATTGAGATTACCGCTTTCTCAGGAACGTTACAGAATAGCGCAATCTTCTTACGCTCGTTCGCTGGGATCATACGATCAGAGCGGCAAACAAGAATATCTGGTTGGATACCGATAGATAGTAGCTCTTTAACAGAGTGCTGAGTTGGCTTAGTTTTCACTTCGCCCGCAGCTGCTAGGTAAGGAACTAGAGTTAGGTGCATGAACATTGCACGTTCACGGCCTAGTTCTACTGCAAGCTGACGAATCGCTTCCATAAATGGCAGTGATTCGATATCACCTACTGTGCCACCGACTTCAACGATAGCAACATCATGGCCTTCAGAACCTGCGATTACGCGGTCTTTAATAGCGTTAGTGATGTGAGGGATAACCTGAATAGTTGCACCTAGGTAATCGCCACGACGCTCTTTACGTAGAACGTCAGCGTAAACACGACCAGCAGTGAAGTTGTTGCGCTTCGTCATCTTGGTACGAATGAAACGCTCGTAGTGACCAAGGTCAAGGTCAGTCTCTGCGCCATCTTCCGTAACGAACACTTCACCGTGTTGAGTTGGGCTCATTGTGCCTGGATCAACGTTGATGTAAGGGTCAAGCTTCATCATAGTCACTTTAAGACCACGAGCTTCTAGAATAGCTGCAAGAGATGCTGCTGCAATACCTTTACCTAGAGAGGATACAACCCCGCCAGTAACAAAAATGTAATTTGTCGTCATGTTTAACCTGAAATTGGTTGAATGAGGGAAATGGAGTGCTTCTGGACGGGACGTAAATATACCAGAAGCTCCTTAACGCCACAACGTGAAATCTATCACACTGCAATTTTTTATTTTTTGCTTCAAATCAAAGTCGCGTATTCATGTATTTTCATCTTTGTTCATCTAGCTTCACTTCATCCCACATAGAATCAAGCTCATCTAGCGTAAAGTCTGTGAGCTGCTTACCATGCGCTGCAACTTTAGTTTCCACGCCTTTAAAGCGTTTCGAGAACTTTAAGTTAGCCTTTGCCAGTGCCACTTCTGGGTCTTTCCCTAAGTGACGCGACAGGTTCACAGTTGCAAATAAAAGATCGCCTAATTCAAGCTCAACCTTTTCCTCATCCGGATTAATTTGAAGCGCTTCTTCCATCACCTCTTCAATTTCTTCCTGCACTTTTCCAACAACCGGACCAAGCGAGTCCCAATCAAAACCATATTTGGCGCACTTTTTCTGGATCTTTGTGGCACGCGAAAGTGCGGGTAGAGAGTTTGGTATTGAGTCTAGAATACTTTCTTCAGCTTTGCCTACTTGAGCTTTCTCTTTGGCTTTTTCCGCTTCCCAGTTTGCGTTAATTTCATCATCCGATTCGAACTCTACGTCAGAAAAAACATGCGGATGACGACGAGTCAGCTTTTCGTTAACCGTTTCGACCACGTCAGAAAAATCAAACAGTCCCTGCTCTTTCGCCATTTGGCTGTAGAAAATCACTTGAAACAATAAGTCACCCAACTCTTCTTGCAAGTTCGGCCAATCGCGGTTTTGAATCGCATCCACCACTTCATAGGTTTCTTCAATGGTGTGCGGAACAATGGTGTCGAAGGTCTGCTTTAAGTCCCAAGGGCAACCGCTTTCTGGGTCACGCAGCTTCGCCATGATTTGTTCTAACTGTTCAATTGGATGACTCATTTCCTGTTCCTGTAAACCTTTCTATCTAAAGAAAAAGGTGAGCGGCCAAAACCACTCACCTTCTACATTATATTTTATCAGCAGCTTTCACTAAGTAATTGTTACTTTGACAAGGCAACCAGTTTTCGCGACTCCTGAACATAGCTCGCCTATGTGATGGAGCAAGAAAACGCAGTTAACGCAGTAAAAGTGACAAGTACGACGTGAAAGTTAGCCTAAGCGTTTCACCGACATTACATCCTTGATCTGCTCAACACGTTTCGAAACGCGCGAGAACACTTCGAGGTTGGTCACTTCAAGGTCAAAGTCCATAATCGACATTTGCGTGCGGTAATCGACACGGCTCTTCATGCTGGTAACTTTTATTTTCTCGTTCGCAAATAAGGTAGTGATGTCTTTGAGTAGGCCACCTCGTTCCATTGCTTCGACGCGAACGGTTAAGATGTAAGAACCGACAAAACCACTGCCCCAAACCGTATCGATGATACGTTCTGGTGCGTGATGACGAAGCTCTTCTAGCTGTTCACAGTCACTGCGGTGAACCGAGATACCGCGGCCTTGGGTGATGTAGCCTGAGATCTCATCGCCTGGTATTGGCTGACAACAGCGAGCTAGGTGCGTCATTAGGTTATCGACACCTTCTACCACTACCGCATCTTTCTTCGGACGACTTTGCGCTGGAGCTCTGCTTTCTGCTTCTTGCAGTTTTTCTAGCGCTTGCTGATCTTCCTCTTCTGCGGTTGGCTTATTCACCAACGCGTTGATGTGGTTGATGATCTGGTTAATACGCAAATCACCACTACCGATACCAACGTATAACTCATCGGCACTATTTACGTTAAAACGCTTCAGAGCGTAACTGTCAGCGTCTTTCAGTGTCGCGCCAATTTTAGTCAGCTCATGCTCTAATATTTCACGGCCTGCTTCTAAGTTCTTCTCACGACTTTGCTTGCGGAACCATGCGTTAATCTTCGCACGCGCTCGACCGGATGTTACAAAGCCCAGAGATGGGTTTAACCAGTCACGTGATGGGTTTGGCTCTTTTTGAGTGATGATTTCGACTTGGTCGCCCATCTGCAGCTTGTGGGTGAACGGTACGATACGACCCGCTACTTTAGCGCCGATACAACGGTGCCCCACTTCGGAGTGAATGTGGTAAGCGAAATCGAGCGGTGTTGCGCCCATTGGTAGGTCGACAACGTCACCACGTGGGGTAAAGGCATACACGCGATCATCAAACACCTGACTACGCAGCTCGTCCAACATTTCACCAGAGTCAGACATCTCTTCTTGCCAATCGAGCAGCTTACGCAACCATGTGATCTTCTCATCATAACCACTGCGGCTGCTTGCACCCTCTTTGTACTTCCAGTGTGCTGCGACACCTAGCTCGGAGTCTTCGTGCATCTCTTTAGTACGAATCTGGATCTCGATCGTCTTGCCTTCAGGGCCAAGAATCACGGTGTGAATAGACTGGTAGCCGTTTGGTTTCGGGTTTGCTACGTAATCGTCGAACTCGCTTGGTAAGTGTTTGTATTTGGTGTGAACTACACCTAGCGCGGCATAACAGTCTTGAAGTTTGTCAGCGATGATACGTACCGCACGTACGTCAAACAATTCATCAAACGCCAGGCTCTTCTTCTGCATTTTGCGCCAGATGCTGTAGATATGCTTTGGACGGCCACTGACTTCAGCATTGATCCCGCATACCGTCATTTCTTGGGTTAAGTCATCGACAAAGTCTTTGATGTATTGCTCACGAACAATACGACGCTCAGCTAACTGTTTAGCAATTTGCTTGTAGGTTTCAGGTTGTTGATAGCGGAAGGCGTAGTCTTCAATTTCCCACTTCAACTGACCAATACCGAGGCGGTTCGCCAGAGGTGCATAAATGTTTGCACACTCTTTTGCCGCTGCTCGACGAATTTCGTCTGGCGCTTTTTTTACTTCAATCAGGTTGCAGATGCGTTCTGCCAATTTGATGATCACACAGCGGAAGTCATCCACCATCGCTAGCAACATGCGGCGAACGTTATCCACTTGAGAGGACGCTGCTCCGCCTTCCATTGTGACATTTAGCTGTCCGATGGCTGCCATTTCTTCTACGCCATCAATCAGCTTAATGATCTCTTTGCTGTATTTTTCCTCTAGCGCTTCTCTATCAAAAGCACCACTTGAGACCAGAGGAAACAGTTGCGCAGCGACGAGTGTCGCTTTATCCATCGATAAAGTGATCAAGATTTCTATCATTTCTCGACCACGCCACAACAAAAGCTCAGCCTGCTCGTGATCCGCCAAAATGGATTGGCAATCACGATACACTTCAATTAAGCGTTTTGCTGTGTTCTTCTCTTGCCCTAGGCTAGCCACCCAGTTTTCGAGTTCAAACTGTTCATCTTGGTTTAAATGCGCGCTTCTTACCGCAACCATTTCATCATCCTAATTATTATATTTGTGTGGTTTGACTAACACTATCCAGGTTAGTTCTAGTGCCAAGCTTTAAACGCTGGCTTATTGACCACCCACCACAAGTAAGTAGCCAAAGTCTTAAAAACTAAGACTTTTCAAACAATGCCATCGATTCTAGATGACTGGTATGAGGGAACATATCCAGCATACCTAATTTGGTTAGTTGATAGCCTTGCTCAAGCAAGCTCTGGCTATCCCTTGCAAGGGTAGCAGGATTACAAGAAACATAAACTACACGCTGTGCGCCAAGCGCTGAAACTTGATCGATGATCCCACTCGCGCCCGCACGTGCTGGATCGAGCAGCACTTTGTCGAATTGTTCGGCAGCCCAAACTTGGCCTTCAAAATCTTGCTCAAGGTTAGCGTGATAAAATTGTGCGTTATTGATTTGGTTCAAGGATGCATTACTTGCTGCCTTTTCCACCATTTCTGCCACGCCTTCTACACCAACCACGTGTTTTGCATGTTTTGCGATTGGTAAACTGAAGTTACCTAGGCCACAGAACAAATCTAACACTCGCTCGTCACTTTGCGGGTCTAACCACTCCACTGCCTGAGCGACCATTTTCTGGTTTACCGCTTGGTTCACTTGGATAAAGTTATTGGGCGTAAATGGCACAGTGACACCGGCTTCTTGGTAAAAAGGTACCTCACCTTCAATTAAATCCAGCTGGTCCGTTTCAGGCATCAGGTAAAGCGATGCATGATGACGCTTCGCCAATTCCACCAACGAGTTGGTTTCTTCATCTGTTAATTTACTTAAGTGACGCAATGTAATGCATGGACCATTGTCACCTAGCACCAGTTCTACATGGCCAAGTTGTTCTGGCTTCTTAAACGCTTTTAGCGTCGAGTAGATTTCTGGCAACAGCACATTCAACTCAGGCGCTAGAACCGGACAGTCCGTTACTTGCGCGATTTGCTTGCTTTGCTTCTTGCGGAAACCAAAGTGCAGCTGACGAGTCTTTTTATCTACAAATAGACTCACACGAGCACGGCGACGGTAGCCAAGAGAGTCACCCAATACAGGCGCATCTAACTCGATATCACTGCCGGCAAATTTTCTCATCAACTGACGAAGCGTATGCTGCTTGTGCGTCAATTGTTGGTCATAGTTCAAATGCTGCAAATCACAGCCACCACATTCATGGTAATGGGGACAAAATGGCTCCACGCGAGCTTCACTCGGTTTAAGGATTTTAATCAACTTACCGCGAGCGAATTTGCTCTTTTCTTCCACCAATTGAGTTACCACTTCCTCACCCGGTAACGCACCATCAATAAACAATGGTTTCTTCTTAAGGTAAGCAATGCCTGCGCCGTGGTGATCCAAACGCTCTACTTGCACCGCTTGGTGACGGGTATTCAGTTGCGTTTTCTTTTTAGGTTGAAAGATACGTGCCATGCTCTGTGCCTGATTTGTGTCTAATTGCTCTACTGCTTCACTATTCTAGATTGCAGCCATTGTGTGATTCGAGTGACTTGATTATGCTTACCGTTTATCCGGTGACGTCACTTCTTTGCTCAAGGCTTTATCGTGCGCTTGAGGAATAATGCGTTATTTTCCCATATCCAGACTCCGATGTAATTAGATAACATGACCAGATATGGCTTACGAGCACGTGTAATTACACTAACTCTCGCTCCCACTCTCATTATTGGTTTATTACTGAGCGGTTTTTTCTCATTTAATCGCTACCAAGACCTCGAGAAACAAGTTATCACCACAGGTAATAGCATTATCGAACCGCTTGCCATTGCCAGTGAAACTCACCTACTTTCCGAAAGTCGCGAAGCAGTTCGTCGCCTTATCAGTTACGCTCACCGCAAAAATTCTAAACTCGTTCGCAGTATCGCGGTGTTCGATGAAAATCATGAGCTTTTTGTTACTTCTAACTTCCACCCCAATTTTGAAGCTCTGATGTTTCCAAAAGACAAGCCGATCCCTCAGTTAGGCGACTCGGAACTGTTTGAGAACTCTCTCATCTTACGTGTTCCTATTCTATCTGAAGGTCATTACCTATCAGAATTCTCCAATGAGAACCAAGGCACCAAAGCCATTGGCTACATCGCGGTGGAAATGGATCTTTCGTCCCTTCGCTTGCAGCAATACCAAGAGGTGTTCTCTGCGTTCTTGGTATTGATTCTCGGCCTTGGTCTCGCGAGTGTGTTTGCCTCTCGCCTCATGCATGATGTAACCCAGCCGATCACCCACATGAAAAACGTTGTGGACCGCATTCGCCGTGGTCACCTTGATGTTCGTATCGAAGGAAAAATGCACGGTGAGTTAGACCAACTTAAAAACGGTATCAACGCCATGGCGGTCTCGCTGTCGGAATATCACGTTGAGATGCAGCACAGTATAGACCAAGCGACATCAGACTTGCGTGAAACTCTTGAGCAGTTAGAGATCCAGAACGTGGAGTTGGATATCGCGAAGAAACGTGCGCAAGAAGCGGCACGCGTGAAATCCGAATTCTTAGCGAACATGTCTCACGAGCTTCGTACTCCACTTAATGGTGTGATTGGCTTTACCCGCCAGATGCTGAAGACACAGCTATCAAACAGCCAAACGGATTACTTGCAGACGATTGAGAAGTCGGCGAACAACCTACTTAACATCATTAACGACATCCTCGACTTCTCGAAACTGGAAGCCGGTAAGCTAGCGCTAGAAAACATTCCGTTTGAGTTCCGTGAGAGCTTAGAAGAAGTAATCAATCTACAAGCCACCAGCGCGCACGAGAAAGGATTGGAAATAACCTTGAAAGTGGATCCGAAGATCCCACAAGGCTTGGTAGGTGACCCACTTCGTATCCAACAAATCCTCACTAACTTGGTTGGTAACTCCATCAAGTTTACTGAGCGGGGTAACATCGACATCAGTGTGGAGATGCGCTCACAATCTGGTGATTCGGTCGAGCTGCAATTCATGGTGCGCGATACTGGTATTGGTATCTCCGAGCGCCAGCAAGCGCAGTTGTTCCAAGCGTTTAGCCAAGCAGATGCGAGCATTTCACGTCGCTACGGCGGTACTGGTCTTGGTCTGGTTATCACTCAGAAACTGGTGAGCCAAATGGGCGGTGAAATCAGCTTAACCAGTCGCCTACACCAAGGTTCGACTTTCTGGTTTACGCTGCGTCTGAGCTCAACAGAAATGCCAATGAGCGATCTAATTGAAGTCGAACTGCTGACAGGTAAGCAATTGCTGTTGGTTGAGCCAAACATGCAAGCGGCATCAGTGACTCAGCAGATCCTAAGCCAAGAAGGCATTCTGGTGACCTACCGCTCTTCATTGCCAGAGAACGACGAAAACTACGATTACGTCTTGTTGAACCTAGCTGCGAACCAAACCTATGACGAACAATCCGTTGCGACATGGATTGAGCAAGCAAAACGCATGGCTCCGAGTGTGATCATGGGTACTCCAAGTACTGAGTTGGCACTGGCAGATCAAGTAATGAACGATCATCAGATCCAATGTCTGACCAAGCCATTATCACGTCGTAAGCTTCTGCAAAGCCTGATCACTGACCATGTCGAAACGCCTCAAGCGGTGATTGCACCAATTGAACCCGTCGAGAATGAACGTCTACCATTGACTGTACTTGCGGTCGACGACAACCCAGCTAACTTGAAGCTGATCTCTGCGCTACTGAAAGAGCGTGTAGAAACAGTAACGGCGTGCAGCAATGGTCAGCAAGCGGTGAATCTCGCAACTGAGAAGAAATACGATCTGATCTTCATGGACATTCAAATGCCATTGATGGACGGTGTGACCGCTTGTCAGCACATTAAAGAGCTTGAGCTGAACAAAGACACCCCTGTGATTGCAGTCACTGCGCATGCCATGGCGGGCGAGCGTGACCGACTACTGGCTGCGGGTATGGATGATTACCTGACTAAACCAATTGAAGAGCACGTGCTGCAACAGGTTTTAGTCCACTGGAACCCAAATACCTGTACTGAGAGTGTCGACAAAATCGCGCCTTCTTATGTCGAACCAGTTGTGGAAGCTCCGCCATCAGTGCCAGAAAAGCCACAACAAGATGTCATTATCGATTGGCAAGCTGCCTTGAAACAGAGTGCGAATAAAGAAGACTTAGCCAAGGACATGCTGCGCATGCTGATTGACTTTATTCCTGAGGTAGAAGAGGTGGTCGATCAAGCCATAGAGCAAGAAGATTTCTCGCGTGACGATCTTATTCATGTGGTGCATAAACTTCATGGTAGCAGCTCTTACTGCGGCGTACCGAGGTTGAAGTCACTGTGTGCAACCTTAGAACAAGCCCTGCGCTCGGGTGCGAGTATCGAAGACATCGAGCCGGAAATGTTCGAACTGCAAGATGAGATGATTAAAGTCACCACGACAGCAAAGCTTTATATCGAGCAGTAGACATAAGCGCACCTAATTCGAAATCGCATCAATAAAAAAGCCAGAGCATCGACTCTGGCTTTTTCGTATTCGGTTATTAATCCGTAATCAGGCTAAGTTAGGATTCAAAAATCACCGTCGCAACGGCGTAATGACGTTCATCCGAAATCGACAGATGAACATGATTGACGCCCATCGACTCAGCGATTTGCTTCGCCACACCGGATAAGGTCAGTACTGGCTTTCCAAACTCATCATTAGAAACCGTAAAGTCATGGAAAGTTACGCCCTTCGCAATACCTGTTCCTAACGCTTTTGAGGCCGCCTCTTTTACTGCGAAACGCTTCGCAAGGTAACGCCCTTTTTGCTTCAATTCAGCAAACTTTATCATTTCATCATGCGACAAAATGCGCTTTGCGAATGGTTCACCTGTTCGACCGAGCGCTTTTTCAATGCGCTCAATCTCTGCGATGTCAGTGCCTAATCCTAAAATTGCCATGATTAAATCTGATTACTTACGAGCCGCAACCATGATGGCTTTCATTTCTGCCACAGATTTTTCTAGACCATCGAAAACCGCACGACCAATGATCGAGTGACCGATGTTCAGCTCGTAGATTTCTGGCAGTGCCGCGATTGGTGCAACGTTGTGGTAAGTCAGACCGTGACCTGCGTTTACGATGATACCTAGGTCATCTGCGTAGCTTGCGCCTGCTGCAATCTTCTTCAGTTCATCTTGCTGATCTTCTTCTGTTGTCGCATCTGCGTAGTGACCTGTGTGAAGCTCAATGTAAGGTGCGCCACAAGCTTTTGCCGCATCGATCTGTTGACGGTCAGCATCGATGAATAGAGAGACTTTAATGCCCGCTTCAGTTAGCTTTTGCGTTGCCGCTTTCACTTTCTCAAGTTGACCGACAACATCCAGACCACCTTCTGTTGTCAACTCTTCACGTTTTTCAGGAACCAGACAAACGAACTCAGGCTTAGTTTGTAGCGCAATCTCAACCATCTCGTCCGTTACCGCCATTTCAAGGTTCATACGAGTTTGAATGGTTTCACGTAGGATACGTACGTCACGATCTAGAATGTGGCGACGGTCTTCACGTAGGTGGATGGTAATACCGTCAGCACCGGCACGCTCTGCGATCTCAGCAGCATGAACTGGATCTGGGTATTTAGTACCACGTGCATTACGTAGAGTGGCAATATGGTCGATATTAACGCCTAAGTAGATTGAGCTCATTTTCCGTTACTCCGTGCTCGATATGTCTGAATAAATAATTCGCGACTTTTTAAAGGTTTGCCGCCAAGATACGGCTTTAATGCCATACGTGTAAAGCGTTTCGCCGCTTTTAATTGCTCTTTAGTGACGAATCGCCGTTCACTAATCGCAATCAATTCATTACCTAAAAATGTCAGATTGTCGCGCCTTACTGAAGCTATGAATCCCTTTTGTTCACGATAACGGTAAGTCATCTCAGGATCGACAGGCTCACCCGTCCCGGCACAATGCAAGAAATCAACGCCATAGCCCATTGAAGACAGCAGAGCCAGTTCAAAACGACGCAAGCCCGGTTCAGGGTTATCACTCTGAGCCAATTCCGTTAGTGCATGCAGGTAATCATGAAACAGCGCAGGCATCGGCACTTCCGCCATTAACACGCGCCCGACTAATTCATTTACGTACATTGCGGAGTAAAGGTTTATCCCAAACAACGGCAAACCCAAACTGATTGGCTCAGCCTGACGTAAGGTTTTCATTGAACCTTTGCCGGACCATTTCAGCAATAGTGGTGTGAAGGGCTGTAATGCCCCTTTAAGATTGGAGCGTTTGCTGCGTGCGCCTTTCGCCATCAATGTGATACGGCCATATTCCTCGCTGAATACATCAAGAATTAAGCTCGATTCACTATAAGGGCGTCGGTGCAATACAAAGCAGCGTTGAAAGCCTTCTGAAGACTGGTTGCTCATTTCAATCTGTGTGCCTAAGTCGGTAATAAAAAATAAGGAGCCAAGCGGCTCCTTATTCTAATCGATATTATATTTTAGTCGATGTTGGAACGAAGTGTCTTCGTTACCAAACTTACAAGCAACCAAACTTATAGATCGTCGATGTAACCCAGTGAGCGTAGTGCACGTTCATCGTCTGCCCAACCAGATTTCACTTTTACCCAAGTCTCTAGGTAAACCTTACGACCGAATAGTTCTTCCATATCTAGACGCGCTTCACGACCAATCGTTTTGATCTTCTCGCCGCCTTTACCAATCACCATTTTCTTCTGACCGTTACGTTCAACAAGAATCAGGGCGTTAATGTGAAAACCGTCGGTTTCTGGGTTGTAATCGAAACGCTCAATCTCAACCGTTACTGAATATGGCAGCTCTTCACCAGTAAAGCGCATCAGCTTTTCACGCACGATTTCAGACGCCATGAAACGCTGAGAACGGTCGGTTACGTATTCTTCTGGGAAGTGGTGCGTTGCTTCAGGTAAGTGGTCACGAACGTGCTTGCGCAGAACGTCGATGTTCTTACCTTGTTTTGCAGAGATTGGCACAACGTCAACGAAGTCCATTTTCTTAGACATGTCGGCCATGTGCATCATCACTTCGTTACGATCTTGCACGTTGTCTACTTTGTTCACACAAAGCACAACTGGGAAGTTCGACTTTTGAAGCTTAGTCAGCACCATCTCGTCGTCTTTGGTCCAATGTGTACCATCAACCAAGAAGAAGACTAGATTCACATCACTCAGAGATGAGTTAGCCGCTCGGTTCATCAAACGGTTAATCGCACGCTTCTCTTCAATGTGAAGTCCTGGTGTATCCACGTAAATCGCCTGGTAATCACCATCAGTGTCGACACCCATGATGCGGTGACGAGTTGTTTGCGGTTTACGAGACGTAATCGAAATCTTCTGACCCAAGATTTTGTTCAGAAGCGTCGATTTACCTACGTTTGGACGACCAACAATCGCAATGAAGCCACAGTGTTGGTTCTCTGGTGAACTTACTTCACCGTTTGATGCGAAGAACGCATCGATATCGAATTCGTTATCAGCCATTCGTTAATTGCTCAAGTGCCGTTTCTGCAGCCGCTTGTTCTGCCTTGCGGCGGCTGGTGCCTTTACCGATTACAGGCTTATCCACACCTGCTACGTCACACTCAACCGTGAACTCTTGGTTGTGCGCTTCACCTTTAATATTAGTCACTGTGTAGACAGGTAGTGGTTTTCTTCTGCCTTGCAGGAACTCTTGTAGGCGAGTTTTTGGATCTTTTTGTGATACGCCAGGCTTGATGGCTTCAAGACGCGAGTTGTACCAGCTCAGTACAATACCGCGCACGGCTTCAATATCACTATCAAGGTAAATCGCACCAATAATGGCTTCTACCGCATCGGCTAGAATAGAGTCTCGGCGGAAACCGCCACTCTTCAATTCACCTGGACCTAATTTTAAATAATCTCCTAGATCGAATTCACGACCTAGCTCCGCCAATGTGTGCCCACGAACCAAAGTAGCGCGCATGCGACTCATGTCACCTTCGTTAACTTTCGGGAAACGATGGTACAGATCATCAGCGATGACAAAACTTAAAATTGAATCGCCCAGAAACTCAAGACGTTCATTGTGCTTGCTATTGGCGCTGCGGTGAGTCAGCGCCAAGTTGATAAGCCCAGCATCCTTAAATTGGTAGCCGAGCTTTCTCTCTAGTTTCTCAATTGGAGAATTCATACTCTCTCGATATTTAAATGGTTAGTGAATACCACCGATGCGGTTGAAACGCACACCAGTTGGAATCCAAGAAGGTAGAACGCTATCTGCGCCACGTTCAAACTCGAAGCTGATCCAAATTGCGACAGCTTTACCGACTAAGTTAGCCTCTGGAACAAAGCCCCAGAAACGACTGTCCGCACTATTATCACGGTTATCACCCATAACAAAGTACTGACCTTGAGGTACAACCCATTCACTTGTGCCGCTACGAGGGTAGTAGTTTTCCACTCGGTTGCGGACGATAGGGTTAACCAAGATTTGATGTTCAACGTCACCCAACTTTTCATTCATCTGAATCAGAGGAATGCCATTTTGGATAAATTGGCTCTCTTCAACATTGCTCAGTTTAACTGGCTTACAAGCTGACTCACCTTTTGATTGAATACAAATTTGCTTGTCTGAAGAATAACGAACCGTATCACCAGGTAAGCCAACAACGCGTTTAATGTAGTCAATGTTTGGCTGTGGTGGATACTTAAATACAACGATATCACCACGCTCAGGTTTGCCTGTTTCTACTAGCTGATGACGCCACACTGGATCTTTCAATCCGTACGCGTATTTCTCCACCAAGATAAAATCACCTACAAGTAGAGTTGGCATCATTGAACCTGACGGGATTTGGAACGGTTCATAGATAAAAGAACGTAATACCAGAACAAATGCAATTACTGGGAAAATAGAGACACTATTCTCTACCCACCAAGGTTGGCTTTCTACTTTTTGCAGTGTCACTGCATCCAGACCGTTTGCCGTTTGCGCTTGAATCTCCGCTACTTTTGCTTGACGTTTTTTCGCAAACACCAACTTTTCCAGTAGCCAAACTACGCCAGTTACCAAAGTCACGATAACTAGAATCAGTGAGAATGTATTCGCCATTAAATTCCCTTATCTAAAAATACGAAAGTGAAAGAGCCGAAACCCTTTCACTTATTTTACTATCTAACGTCTTATGACAGACAAGAGTACGAGATAGTTCAACTCTAGTCTTTACCAACGTGAAGAATTGCTAGGAACGCTTCTTGAGGCAGTTCTACGTTACCGATCTGCTTCATACGTTTCTTACCTTCTTTCTGTTTCTTCAGAAGTTTCTTCTTACGGCTCACGTCACCACCGTAACATTTCGCGATTACGTTCTTACGTAGCTGTTTCACAGTAGAACGCGCGATGATGTGGTTACCGATAGCCGCTTGGATCGCGATGTCGAACATCTGACGAGGGATGAACTCTTTCATCTTCTCTACAAGCTGACGACCACGAGTCTGAGACTGATCTTTGTGCGTAATCAACGCTAGTGCATCCACTTTGTCGCCGTTCAGTAGTACGTCTACGCGTACCATGTTCGATGCTTCAAAACGTTGGAAGTTGTAATCCAGAGACGCGTAACCACGTGATGTCGATTTCAGACGGTCGAAGAAGTCCAGTACTACTTCCGCCATTGGGATATCGTAAGTAATCGCAACTTGGTTACCGTGATAAACCATATCCACTTGCACACCACGCTTCTCAACACAAAGTGTGATTACGTTACCTAGGTAGTCAGAAGGAACTAGGATGTTACAGCGCGCGATAGGCTCACGGATCTCTTCAATGTCATTAACCGCTGGCAGTTTTGCCGGGCTATCAACGTACATTGTCTCACCGTTAGTTTGCTCTACTTCGTAAACTACGGTTGGTGCCGTTGTAATTAGGTCAAGATCGTATTCACGCTCTAGACGCTCTTGGATGATTTCCATGTGCAGCATACCAAGGAAACCACAACGGAAACCAAAGCCAAGTGCTGCTGAGTTCTCTGGCTCATAGAATAGCGATGCATCGTTTAGGCTTAGTTTGCCTAGTGCGTCACGGAAGTTTTCGTAATCGTCAGAGGATACAGGGAACAGACCTGCGTATACCTGAGGTTTTACTTTCTTAAAGCCAGGTAGTGGCTTCTCGCTGCCGTTCTTCGCCAGTGTCAGTGTATCGCCTACTGGAGCACCTAAGATATCTTTGATACCACAAACAACCCAGCCTACTTCGCCCGTATTTAGAACATCAGTGTCCACTTGCTTAGGCGTGAAGATACCTAGGCGGTCTACGCCCCAAGTTTGACCTGTGCTCATTACTTTGATCTTGTCGTTTTTCTTCAGTGAACCGTTTTTAATACGAACCAAAGAGACAACGCCAAGGTAGTTATCGAACCATGAGTCGATGATCAGTGCTTGAAGTGGCGCTTCAGGATCACCTTCTGGTGCTGGAATTGCTGATACGATGTTTTCTAGAACGTCTTCAACACCTAGACCTGTCTTCGCAGAACAGCGGGTTGCTTCCATTGCATCGATACCAACGATTTCTTCAATTTCTTCCGCTACACGCTCAGGATCGGCTGCTGGTAGGTCAATCTTGTTTAGGATTGGTACAACCTCAAGATCCATTTCGATCGCGGTGTAACAGTTAGCTAGCGTTTGAGCTTCTACACCCTGACCTGCGTCAACCACCAGTAGCGCACCTTCACAAGCGGCTAGAGAACGTGATACTTCGTACGCAAAGTCAACGTGTCCCGGAGTATCGATGAAGTTCAGCTGGTACGTTTCACCGTCTTTAGCGGTGTAGTTTAGCGTCACACTCTGAGATTTAATGGTGATACCACGCTCACGTTCAAGATCCATAGAATCAAGAACCTGTGCGGCCATTTCACGATCACTTAATCCACCACAAACTTGGATTAGACGGTCAGATAGGGTCGACTTACCATGGTCGATGTGGGCGATAATCGAAAAGTTACGAATGTGCTTCATAGATTTATGGGTGACTAACTCTTTACAAATAGGGACATAAGAAAGCTGTCGTTTGACGGCATTTCAATCAAGTTGGCAGATTCTACCCAATTTCGTTAACGGGCGCACCTTATTTAGAGTGTAGGACTCATTGAATGGGCTCACCAAGAACTCGAATCAAAGTAACTTGCCGTTTTGACTCGTCTTCCAGTGGACGTGACACGCGTTTAGCAAGCCACATACCACCAGCAGCAAATAGCACTGAAGATAGAATGACGATTCCCTCACCACCAGAGGTAAGAGGCGCTAACAGGAAGTGGCCGATAATAGCGCCAATAATCAAACCAAAAAGAGGGAGGAGGTAGACTGCCATGGCTGATTTGATAAGGCTTGATTCAGGAAAACCTATTTCCACAACCTGACCAACTTTAACGGACTTTCGAGTGCGCAAATGCCATGACAATGTTTTATTTCCCATTGCTTTGGTCACCACGCCTGTGCCACAACTTTTTTGCGACGAACAGCTGCTGCAACTGGTTTGTTGCTCGCAGCTAAGATCGATATCATATTGCTGACCGTGACGATGAACACCCGTCACGGTAGCAAGTGCAGTCATCATGGTTGTTCACTCTTTGTTACATCAAAAGTAACCGACTGCGCAATTCTTTGCGCTGTTGCAGGGGGAATATCACCAACAACAGAAATCTCATGTTCACCTTTAATGAAGCTATGTAATGTACGACGACCTTGACGAACCAATTGTCCCTTTAAGGAGTGCTGGTCTTTTTTAGCAACATAAACAGAGAAGTTGAATAAGCCATCAGAATATAGTTGGCTCTCCACCATTTGGTCTGTCACAGCCATGCGGTAGCGATTAAGCTCATTTGGCTCAAAACCTTCTGGTGTCCAACCAACATGCCAATTACTCGTACCTATATCGCCTTTTGGCATTGTTAATACGGCTGGCAATTGAACATCTTGTAGGCCACTCATTAACTCGGCAATTTTGGGATTTACCGTGTAAGAAATCGCCCTGTACTGCTCAAGCATCTCACCATCACGATCGACTAAATCAGCACGCAAAGGCAATTTACTTTTTTCATCTATCCAAAGCACATATGAATAACGTAAGCCATCTTTCGGTACAATTCTCAGTACTTGTGTAGGTACACCCGCTTCTCGCGCTCGGCCGATTTGTACATAGTCATAATACAAATTGAGCTCATCGATGTCAGTGTTCAGCATAGGCATGATCGGAGCCACCATTTTACCTGATTCAATGGTAAAAGGTTCTGCACCAGTCTCGACATAACTGACTTCTCGCCCACGTCTAATCACTTCACGTACAGGACCACTTAGATAGACTAAGTGAGCATATTGCTCTTCACCATGTGGCGCATGACGATACAACAAAGGCTCGATGCTGTTCTTTTTGATAAGGATGTATGAGAGCTCGTAGCTTAGGGTTTGGCTCGCTTCGCTCATTTGATGCAATAAAGCCTCCGCTGGCTTGTCACCAGCAAAGGCTTGTGGAGTCATCATACTGAACAGAGCGCAAGCGCTGATCAGAAGTTTCTTCATTCAATATCCGGAGTCAGGGAAGCACCTTGCTCAGAAGCTTCACTGTTAATTCTTAACTGCAATTCGTAGTCACGCAGCATAGCATGAACGCGTTTACGTTGCTCTTGCATATTCGCTTCACCAACAGAACGCTCTACGGATTCACGAGTTAAACTCACTGGTTCTGCACTACCGGCAAATGGAATAGTCTGCAAGACTGGTAATTGTTCAGCTTGCGGAAGTGACGGATCGCTCCCTCCATATTGCTGAACACCGAGTATCACCGCTAAAGACACACAGGCAGCCACGGCAACTTGACCAAACTGCGTTAACCAAGCAGGAAGCTGACGCTTAGCTTGTTGTGGTTCAGGTTGTGACTCTCTAGGTGCATCACCAATTGAGATTACGTTGGCACTGTGCGTATCGATGGCACGATGTGCTGGCTCATCTTCTAATGCTAACGCTACGCTTTCAGCAATATTCCACTCAGGCTTTGCTGGTGCTTCACCTCGCATGACATCACCAATCAGATGATAATGTTGCCAAGCCTCTAGACTATCATGGTCTTGCTCTATCTCTTTGATAAGAGCCTTATCGACCAGTTCACCATCCATGAGAGCTGAAAGTTTTTCTTTGTCAGCCATTATTTTCACCATAGTTAACTTGTACTAGCGCTGTAAAAGAGGTTTGATTTTCTTTTCCACCGCTTCACGAGCACGGAAGATACGAGAGCGTACCGTTCCCACCGGGCAATCCATTACTTCAGCAATTTCCTCATAACTTAAGCCGTCTAGCTCACGTAGAGTCATTGCTGTCTTTAAATCTTCAGGTAAAGCTTCAATTGCACTGAACACTACCCGTTGCAATTCTTTGGACAACGTTAAGTTCTCAGGGTTCGAAATTTCTTTTAAAGCGTTACCTGTCTCATAAAATTCAGCTTCTTCAGCATCAACATCCGTTGCTGGAGGTCTGCGCCCCTGAGCTACGATGTGATTTTTCGCAGTATTCACAGCAATGCGGTACAACCATGTGTAGAACGCACTTTCTCCACGAAAACTCGGGATAGCTCGGTAAGCTTTAATAAATGCTTCTTGTGCTACATCTGGAACATCACCAGGATTACTTACGTATCTGGAAATAAGGTTACATACCTTGTTCTGGTACTTAGTTACCAGCAGGTTGAATGCTTGCTTATCGCCATTCTGAACTCGCTCAATCAATACTTGATCGGTCAGCTGCTCGTTCATTCGAGCGGATACTCCTATTTGTTATGCCCCTACTCTTCTCAGATATGGGTACTAATTATGCAAAACGTAGTATTGACACCACTGCTTACTTGAGCACTATTGTGACTCTGGTGTGAATGAGAAGTTCCATGTTTTTTCAATTTTTTCGTCATGGCAATTTCACAACGTGATGTCGATATCCTATTACGCTCCCAAAGCCCTGCTTACACGATGCGCTAACAGGCATGCATCTGAGTGTGACTTGGGTATAATGGACGAACTTTACCCTAGATTGTGCTGGGTCAAGTTCAGAAAAGCAATGGAGTTGACAAACTATTACTTTTCATTTGCATAGCTAAAGCAAACAAGGCAAGACCTCCAATTAGAGAGCGTCTGCGCCCAGTGATTACAAACAAAGCGTACGTAATTACACAAAGAAAGAAGAGTGGCTCAAGCCACCAATAACATTTGCAATGATTTTAGCCTTTTGGCGACGGATGTCGTAAACATGGAATGCACATGAAGTGCAAACAATACACAAGGTAACCCTTTTACCTTAGCTTGGGATCAGAAAAGTTTTATGAACATGAACCGTGAACACGAATGTGATGTGTTAGTGGTAGGGAGTGGTGCCGCAGGCTTGTCGTTAGCATTGCGAGTTGCCAACCACTGTAAGGTTATCGTATTGAGCAAAGGCCCACGAAGTGAAGGCGCAACGTATTATGCTCAAGGTGGTATCGCAGCAGTATTTGATGAATCCGATACAATCGAATCTCATGTAGAAGACACCCAAATCGCGGGTGACGGTATCTGTGATGAAGATACTGTAAAATTTATCGCCGAAAATTCCAAAGAGTGCGTTCAGTGGTTAATCGATGGTGGCGTGCCGTTCGATCGTGAAGATGATGACTCCGACGATGAGCCACGTTACCACTTAACTCGCGAAGGCGGTCACAGTCGTCGTCGTATTTTACATGCCGCAGATGCAACTGGTATGGCAATGCAAACATCATTGCAAGACAACGCACACAATCACCCAAACATTCATGTCTTTGAGCGTCATAACGCGCTCGACTTGATCACTGAAGATAAAGTCGGGGGAGACAAGAGCAAAGTTATCGGTGCTTACATTTGGAACCGTAACGAAGAACAGGTAGAAACTGTTAAAGCAAAGTTTGTGGTACTTGCCACTGGCGGTGCTTCAAAAGTTTACCAATACACCTCTAATCCAGATGTATCTTCCGGAGACGGCATTGCCATCGCATGGCGAGCAGGTTGTCGTGTAGCTAATATGGAATTCAACCAGTTCCACCCAACCTGTCTTTACCACCCAGAAGCGCGTAACTTCCTGCTAACCGAGGCTCTACGTGGAGAAGGTGCATATTTACGTCGACCAGATGGATCTCGCTTTATGCCGGACTTCGATGAACGTAAAGAACTTGCCCCACGAGATGTCGTCGCTCGCGCTATAGACTTTGAGATGAAGCGTTTGGGTGCCGATTGCATGTACCTCGACATCAGTCATAAGCCTGCTGATTTCATTACCAAGCACTTCCCAACCATCTACTCTCGATTGATGGATTTGGGCATCGACATGACCAAAGAACCAATCCCAATTGTTCCGGCCGCACACTACACGTGTGGTGGCGTAATGGTTGATCAAAACGGCCATACCGACCTAAAGAACCTATACGCTATTGGTGAAGTAAGCTACACGGGCTTGCATGGTGCAAACCGTATGGCTTCAAATTCACTATTAGAGTGTGTGGTGTACGCATGGTCAGCAGCCAAAGATATTCTTAAACACCATACCGAGGTTCAGATCACCACTAAGCTCCCATGCTGGGATGAGAGCCAAGTAACCAACAGCGACGAAGAAGTCATTATCCAACACAACTGGCATGAGTTGCGACTTTTCATGTGGGATTACATGGGTATCGTGCGTACTGATAAACGCTTGGAACGCGCACTGCGTAGAATTCAAATGTTGCAACAAGAAACGCATGAGTACTACAGCCATTTCCGTGTATCAAACAACTTGCTAGAACTGCGTAATCTATTGCAAGTGGCAGAGTTAATGGTGCGCTGTGCAATGCAACGAAAAGAGAGCCGAGGCCTGCACTACACTTTGGATTATCCAAATCAGTTAGAAAATAGTGGCCCGACGATCCTAACCCCTAACAAATAGTACTAAGCGGGAGCTTCGGCTCCCCTTTGCCACTGTCTGAGAATCAGGCAGAGTTGCCGATATTGCCGGTCGTCACACCCATCTCGCCACACATTTACCCGCCTACCACATTCAGTGACAAACGTAACCTTAAGAGCTTTGGCCGATAGATCCACTTTCATCAATGAAGAGGTCAACCTTTCACATTTCACAATGCCATTTCGATGGACAAACCACTGGCCTAAGCTAGGCTTTGCCACAAAGCCAGTACGATAGTGATACTGAAGAACCAGTAATAACAAATAAATAGATAATGAGAGTGGAATATTAGAAAGGACAGTCGCCCAAACCAAACCAGATAAAACCATCAGATTTAAGATTTGGGCACTTAATGAGGAGGTAACGGTGCAATTAACGAACTTTGCTGAGGTTGTGAGCGACAATTTTATCAACCATCGACGCATGACCTAGGTTTTCACTGCGACCATGCCCCATTACCCACGTAAATAGATCTGGATCATCACATTCTAGTAGTGAGACAAAATCACGCTGCTCTTGTTCACTCAGAGCATCAAAGCACTCTTCAAAAAACGGCATAATCACCACGTCAAGCTCAAGCATGCCACGACGACAAGCCCATTTAATACGCGCCTTTTCTTCCGCAGTGTACATTCAGTATTCCTTCATAGATGTGTAGTTCTTAGTGCGGAGTGTAACAAGGGATGTGAGACGTCACTAGTGTGCGGGTCACAATATATTGCCAAGTCACTGCAAATCCTGATCGCATTTAGTAAACAAACGTTCAACTGAGTCAAACACCTCAAAATTGAGTGGGTATATTGAGTGCTGACAAATGCCGATTCTGCAATTAACATAGCTGAAAAATATCTTCAAAAGGCATTGTAATCATGGAATGGCAAACTCGCTTTTCACCGCTGAACTTATCGACACAAGACGCACTACCTAAGCTGTCTATCTCGCTTTTGGATAACCTGGGCATGATCACCATGGTCGGTGACGACAAGAAGTCCTACCTACACGGTCAAGTCACTTGCGATGTGGTTTCTCTCGAGAAAGACCAATCAACATTGGGGGCACATTGTGATGCGAAAGGTAAAGTGTGGAGTGTTTTCCGCCTATTCCACCATAACGATGGCTACGCAATGGTTCAGCCGAAATCAGCGATTGAAGTGGAACTGAAAGAAATCAAAAAATACGCGGTATTCTCGAAGGTGGCCATCGAAGAATCAAGCGAAGTAGTACTGGGTGTTGCTGGTGAGAATGCAGATGCTTTCATCTCAACACTAAATGCTGATTCCGGCGACGTACTTGCAATTGAAGGCGGCACAGCTGTCAAAGTAGCTTCAAGCCGTTGGTTGCTTGCGCTTACAGCAGACGCCGCACAATCTATAGTTGAAAACAGCCAAGCAACACTGACCACAAATGAGCTTTGGACTCGTTTCGATATTGAAGCTGCACTACCATACGTGGCAGCAGACGCTCAAAACGAGCACATTCCGCAAGCACTAAACGTACAAGTGCTCGGTGGTATCAGCTTTACGAAAGGCTGCTACACAGGTCAAGAAACCGTAGCGCGTGCGAAATACCGCGGCACCAACAAACGTGCAATGTACATTGTTAAAGGTGCAACCGCTGAAGCCTTAGGTGAAGGTGCGATTGAATTGGAGCGTAGTGTTGGTGAAAACTGGCGTTCAGTAGGCGCATTGCTCACACATTACCAATTCAGCGACAACCAAGCGATGGGTCTCATTGTATTACCAAACAACCTAGACGATGACACTCGTCTGCGCTTGGTTGCTCAACCAGAGTGTGAATGGGAAATCGCAGCGCTACCGTACAGCCTTGACGATGAGTAATACCATTCATACCCCTTTGATGCAGTTTTTAGCGGACCAGAACATCGAATTCCGCCTTCTTCCTCATCAAAGACCTGCAATGACCATTGAAGATGCCGCGCAACAGCGCGGCATTCGCCCTTCTCAAATGGTCAAAGCAATCCTTTTGCGCGATATGGGGAACCAATACGCACTTGCCTGTGCGCCAGGTGACCGCAGTGTTGATCCAAAGAAAGTACGCGCCCTACTGCAATGTCGTCGTATGACGTGTGTTGATCGAGCGGACGTAGAAGCCATAACAGGGTACAAGATTGGCACTGTCACTCCGCTTCTATTGAAGCGCTATATGCCGATCGTATTCGACCCAAGCTTGCTCGAAGAAACGGAGATCACCATCAGTAGTGGTGATCGCATGGCAGGCTTAGCGATGTCCATCGATGATCTAATCCAATTGTGCCAACCAACCATGGCTGATATCTGCCGCTAACATGTAATCAAACGCAGGATTCTCACTCCTGCGTGATCTCACTCATATCTCCCCGATTACATCATGGAATCTTTAGTCATTTTTAAAACATAAATAGTCACAAGTGAAAAACTCGTATATGCTGAATTCGTTGGTTAAGTTTTCAACAACAACTCAGCCAACGTAAAGTGAATCTGCTGACCAAGTGACAATGTTCATAACGTCAGATATCCACTTTTGTGTAATGCATCTGTGACTATTCGCCCGCCATTGCGGGCTTTTTTTTGAACTTACCTCAGCTTTCTATCTCTAACTCTATAAATAAGAAACGTTTGCTATGTGAGTAGCCTTTTAGTTTGTGCACGCTAATGGCCAATTTAAAACCTTCAGCAAACAATCATTTTCCTTCTATTCTTAATTCTGTAACAAAGCTATTGCTTAATGCTCACACTTGAAGGAGAAAAGACAACAAGTTGGTTCCGGCGTACATATTTTTTTGGGGTAATCCTCACGTTAAATAAGATATGGCACTGTCAAATTGTCGATGACAGCACAAATATCTAAAGCCATCGTTCTAACCTGTACTTAATACCATTGCTGTCACAATAATTTTTGCGTCAGAAAAGTAGAATACTAACGCTAGGTAAGAGATAAGGAAGAGTAAATATGAGACTGTTTAAGCGCTATACACCAGGTATGATTGCTAAACACATAAGTCGTCTTTTTAAGGGAAGAATCTATATTTACGGAGTCGGTAAGTTCGAGTTTGATAACGGAAAATTGATGTTGCCAGAGAAAGCTGAGAGGCGTCACTTTCAGGCAGTAAAAGAGATTAATCAAGAGATTATGAAACTCAGATGCGCCTACGCTTAGCTTAAACATCGATGTAATAAGAAAGGCTGGATAAACCAGCCTTTTTTGTGCCTTCCGTTCGTCACGCAATAGGCGTTTTTATTGACGCGCTAGTTCCGGCAAATTGCCTTTCAAACCCAATGCACGTTTCATTATTTCATCTTTTGCACCGGGCAGTTGCCCTGCTAGGCTCAAACCAATACCACGAACCAGCTTCTTGGCAGGATTCTCACCGGAGAACAGGTCACGGAAGCCTTGCATTGCCGCTATCATTTTTGCTGCTTCAGCTTTACGCCAGCGTTCGTAACCACGTAGGTTACGTTTGGAGCCAATGTCTTGTCCTTGTTTCCACAACGCCAACACTTCTTGTGCTAAGCTAGCTGCATCCAATAAACCAAGGTTTACCCCCTGCCCTGCAAGTGGGTGAATGGTATGCGCTGCATCGCCAACCAACGCCACGCGTTCAACCACAAAGTCACGTGCGTAACGCATCTTAAGTGGGAATGCCGCACGTTCGCCAACCACTTCACACAAACCTAAACGCACATCAAACTCACTAGTTAATGCTTTATTGAACTCTTGTTCGTTCATCGCCAACAGTTGCTCTGCACGATTTGGTTCGGTTGACCAAACAATCGAACACATGTGTGGGTCAGACATAGGAAGGAACGCCAATGGACCATGCGGTGTAAAGATCTGGCGCGCAACGCTGTTGTGCGGATCAGCGGTTTTTACGTTTGCAACAAGTGCGCTATGACCGTAATCCCAATGTGTCAGAGGGATATCCATTTGGTTACGTAACCAAGAGTTTGCGCCATCTGCACCAACAACCAACTTAGCTGTCATAGCTTGACCATTGTCGAGCGTTAGCCAGCTTTCTTGCTCACCCACCGCAAGTGTTGCACAACGAGCAGGCATAAACAGCGTTACGTTATCCAGCTTTTGTACTTGCTCTAGCAACGCCAACTGAATCACACGGTTTTCAACGATATGACCGAGATCCGGCTGAGCCATGCTTTGTGCATCAAATGCGATATTGGCGAAGCTGTCTTGCTCCCATACTTCCATCGCGTAGTACGGTGACGCTCGACGCTGCTCAATGCCTTGCCATGCACCAAGGTTACGAAGGATGGTTTCACTTGAACGACTTAACGCCGAAACGCGAACATCTGGCAGTTCATTTAAGGTGCCGTTTGGTACTGCACCTTCGATAACGGCTACACGCAGGTCACTATCCTTAAAAGCGGCAGCCAATGCTAAACCTACCATTCCACCGCCGATGATGGCGATATCTACACTTTGCATCATTGCTTTTTGTTACCTAATTCGTTGCCGTTTATCGTTTCACTAAGCCAAGTGTATGGCGTAGCAGCGGCTGCTTAAAAGTAGAAAGGTTATCCATCGTTGCGAGGGCAAGGTTACGCCCGATTCGCATCGCAGGTAAATCATTTGAGAAAATATGCACCAGAGAGCTTGTTAGCCAAATCGTTTCGCTGCGATCGTCTTCACGGCGTTGGCTAAATCGCATTAAGCCTTGATAACAGCCTACGTCTTGGCGTTGCTTAACGAGCTCTTCCGCTAGCGATGCCACATCGCGAATACCAAGGTTGAAGCCTTGCCCTGCAATAGGGTGTAGCGTTTGTGCAGCATTGCCGACAATAGCAAAGCGGTGCGAAATGTTTTGCTTACGATGACGCAGAAGAAGTGGGTAGCTCGCACGTTGTCCAACTTTTTGCATCGCTCCTAGTCGCCAGCCAAAATCGCTCTGCAAGCGCTCAAGAAACTCTGCATCGGACAAGTTCACCACGGTTTGCGCCTCTTCAGGACGCAAACACCACACTAACGACATACGGTTGTCACTCATCGGCAACAGTGCGACGGGGCCATTCTCAGTAAAACGTTCAAAAGCGCGACCTTGATGAGGCTCTTGCGTCACAATATTCGCAATCACTGCCACTTGGTCAAAATCATGCTCAGACAGCTCTAAACCGATTTGCTGACAACATTGTGATACTGCGCCATCGGCAGCAACCAGCAACTTCGCTTCCAGGTTCTCACCGCTGCTCAGTTCAATGTGTGCTTTGTCTTGCTCACGCTCGATGTTCGCAACCGAATCAGGGCAAAACAGAGTGATCGCCTCACTCTTATCCAAAAGCTCTTGGTAGACACGGCCAACATCGGCGAGTTCCACTACGTAGCCAAGCGCTTCAACGCCAACTTCTTGCTTGGTAATCTCGGTCATGCCCGCATGAGAGCGGTCAGAAACATGAATATGTTCAATTGGGGTAGCACAAGGCTCGATGGCAGACCACAACTGTAAGTGACGCAGAATATTGACCGTGCCGTAAGACAGGGCAATCGAGCGAGAATCAAACCCCGGATGTTCATCCGACTGGGCTTTAAAAGGCTCGACTACTGCTATTTGCAGCGCACCTTTGGATAAACGATCGATTGCTAATGCAAGCGTAGCACCTGCCATAGCACCACCAGCAATTACAACGTCATATTGCCTCATGCTAACCTCTAGAAGCTGTTCGATGATTGGAAACGATGTGTTTAATGAATCGTTGGTTTGTTTTCATTACTTTCTGGACGAACTCCGAATTCAGCATGAATAGTAAGTACGCACGCTTTTATGTGTTCAATCACTTGTTCTAGCAATTGAGCTTGCTCACCTAGGTCATCATCTTCATCAATGCCTAACTTCGCGATTTCTTCTAGATCAGCCAATGCCTCTTTTACATCATCGGACGCTTTGTTCAAGGCAATTCCAGCCAGGCCAAGTCCAGAGATAAAGTGATTAACGAAATCTGATACGCTATCCGCTAAAGCGAACAAGCCCTCTTCACCGACTTCATCAGGAAGCAGCAAAGATAATTCCATTGACGTACCAGTGAGTTCATCTACAGTCACTTGGAATATACTTTGTGCTAACGCAAGTGCGGTTGTCGGCCACCCCATGCCATCATTAGTGTAATCAAACAAAATTGGTTGCCAGGTCTGGTCGTTGATCGCCAATCCACCGCTTAGCATACCAACAAGTAAACCGTGTAATTCTGCCGGCGTTACTGCAAGACTTGCGGAACTTAGCTCAGCAGCGATGGATTGGTATTCAGGGAGGGTGATTTCACTCATAATCTTGGCTCATTCTTCATAATCGTGTTTTGATATATCCTACCATCAAGCATAGTTCGCTGAAACGGCAATCAATTTCAAATTTGACCACCATTTATCCAATTTGCCCATTTCCTGTGTCATCACTTCATCATTTAACAATCTAACGAGGGAAATGCTTGAATCTTAATAGAGGTTTTCCTATAGTTTCCCCCTCGGTAGTTGTAGACAACAATACCTTAGATAGCGTGATAACAGAGTTTATTCATCATGAGCAACCAAGCGGTCGACGTTGAAATTCTTGGCAAAATGACACGAGTGAATTGTCCTGCTGGACAAGAAGAATCGCTCATTGCTGCGGCAAAAGATCTCGATCGTCGATTGAACGAGATGAAAGAACGTACTAAGGTAAGCAATGAAATTCAGCTACTGACTTTTGCTGCATTGAATATTAGCCACGAACTTCAAACTAAATCCTATGAAGCCAATGGCCAGCAGCAAGAAATCACTGAGCGAATGGAAGAGCTCACTGCATCGTTAGACGATGCACTTAGCAAAGTAAAGCAAGGACAGCAGTAATTACCAAATTTACCCTGGGGTGTTCGTCAGCAGGATTTAAGTCCCTGAGCCGATAAGCAATACCAAAGGGTTAGTACTTGATAGCTATTGAGCAAGCTTGGCATGCACCGAGAAGCCTACGGTTATCATTGCTGATCCGCCTTGAACCAGCTGGTTCAAGGGCCACAATCCTCAACGGCACCCTGGGGTATCCTCTCTATGTCAGATCTATCTCGACAAGACTTTCGAAAACTCATCCGCGAAAAACGCAACGCACTGTGCAGTGATACTCAGTTCCAAGCTGGACTTGATCTCCTTAAACAATTCTCACAATTGTCTGAAATACAAAGCGCACAGCACATCGCAATTTATCTTTCTGCTGATGGTGAATTAGATACCAAACCTCTCATTGAATGGCTATGGCAGCAAGGTAAGTCGATTTACCTGCCAGTGATTCATCCTTTTTCCAAAGGTCAGTTACTCTTCCTGCAGTATTTAAATAATGACCAGTTGGTGTACAACAAATACGGAATATTAGAACCTGCACTTGATATTCGCCATATCAAACCAGTTCGCGAACTCGATTTAATCTGCACGCCTTTGGTAGGCTTTGACAGTGTTGGGCACCGCCTAGGAATGGGCGGCGGCTATTACGACCGAACACTTTCGCACTGGTTTAGCACAGGCGAAGGTGCAAAACCTATCGGTATCGCCCACGATTGCCAGCATGTTGAGCGCTTGCCAGTTGAAAGTTGGGACATTCCTTTGCCAAAGATCGTGACACCAAGCCAAATCTGGCAATGGGAAATCTAGCACGTTACCGCTATAATCACGCCGCAAACGTTAAAGAACATCTATGCAGGAGATAGGCATGACTCAAGATGAAATGAAAAAAGCGGCTGGTTGGGCAGCACTTAAATATGTTGAAAAAGGCAGCATTGTCGGTGTTGGTACTGGCTCTACCGTGAATCACTTCATCGATGCCCTAGGTAGCATCAAAGACGATATTAAAGGCGCAGTGTCTAGCTCTGTTGCTTCAACTGAGCGTCTAAAAGAACTTGGTATTGAAGTTTACGAGTGTAACGATGTAGCTAAACTCGATGTCTACGTTGATGGTGCTGATGAAATCAATGCCGCTCGTGACATGATCAAAGGCGGTGGCGCAGCACTAACGCGTGAAAAAATCGTGGCGGCTATCTCAGATAAATTCGTATGTATTGTTGACGGCACAAAAGCAGTTGACGTACTTGGCCAATTCCCACTTCCAGTAGAAGTTATCCCAATGGCACGCTCTTACGTTGCTCGCGAGTTGGTGAAGCTCGGTGGTGATCCTGCATACCGTGAAGGTGTTATCACTGATAACGGCAACGTGATTCTAGACGTGCACAACATGCAAATCACGAATCCGAAAGAGATGGAAGACAAGATCAACGGCATTGCTGGTGTAGTAACGGTTGGTCTATTCGCTCACCGTGGTGCAGATGTGGTTATCACAGGAACACCAGAAGGTGCGAAAATAGAAGAATAAATCATTAGATGATCTGAATTTTCTGTTATTTCATTACAGACGGCGCCCTAGGGCGCCGTTTTTTCTTCCTTTTTCTAAGAAAAGCATGCCTTATTCCGTAATTTTCTTACCCAAAGCAAATTTTTTTTGTTACTTTATTGAACAGAAGACGCACAAGGAAACGTTTGTCTTCCGACAAAACTGTTAATTATCCCCTTTTTAGTAGTTTTGCTTTATGTGCGCCACATTAGCCCACCTTTCCATTTAAGGACGAGAAAAATGGCCAAAGTTTCACTGGAAAAAGAAAAGATTAAGATCCTCTTATTAGAGGGACTCCACCCTTCTTCAGTTGAAGTTCTTCAATCAGCTGGTTATAGCAACATTGAATATCACAAAGGCTCCCTTTCGGAAGAAGAACTGATCGAAGCAGTTAAAGACGTGCATTTTATCGGTATCCGCTCCCGAACCAACCTATCGGAAGAAGTGATCAATGCGGCAAATAAACTGGTTGCGATTGGCTGTTTTTGTATCGGTACTAACCAAGTTGATCTAGGTGCGGCATCAAAACGTGGTATCCCCGTATTTAATGCACCGTTCTCAAATACTCGAAGCGTAGCTGAACTAGTACTTGGGCAAATTTTATTACTTCTGCGTGGTATCCCAGAGAAAAATGCTTTAGCTCACCGTGGCATTTGGAAGAAGAGTGCGGACAGCTCATACGAAGCGCGCGGTAAACGTCTAGGCATCATCGGTTATGGTCACATTGGTACTCAGCTAGGTATCATTGCGGAAAACTTGGGGATGCGTGTCTACTACTATGACATCGAGAATAAGCTGTCATTAGGTAATGCAACACAGGTTCACACAATGAGCGAATTGCTCAACAAGTGTGACGTTATTTCTCTTCATGTTCCTGAGACACCAGAAACCAAGAATATGATGGGTGAAGAAGAGTTTGCTCGCATGAAGCCAGGAGCGATCTTTATCAACGCAGCTCGCGGTACAGTGGTTGATATTCCAGCGCTATGCCATAGCCTAGAGTCAGGCCATGTTTCAGGTGCTGCAATTGATGTATTCCCTGTAGAGCCGAAGACGAATAAAGATGCATTTGAATCGCCACTACAAAAGTTCGACAACGTTATCTTAACACCGCACGTAGGTGGCTCAACGCAAGAAGCACAAGAGAATATCGGTGTCGAAGTTGCGGGTAAACTGGCGAAATACTCTGACAACGGCTCAACGCTATCAAGCGTGAACTTCCCAGAAGTATCATTGCCTGAGCACTGTGAATGTTCACGTCTATTACACATCCACAAAAACCGCCCAGGTATCTTGACGCAAATTAACACCATCTTCGCAGAAGAAGGCATTAACATCGCAGGCCAGTATCTACAAACGGCGGCAGATATCGGTTATGTAGTTATTGATGTTGAAACTCACCGCTCAGAAGAAGCGCTGGTGAAACTAAAGGGTATTGAAGGCACCATTCGAGCTCGTATTCTTCACTAATTGCTGACCAGTAAATACACAAAAGGCAGGGTTACCCTGCCTTTTGTTTTCTAGCCATCGTTACTGATGTCAGTATTATTTCAGTCTGTAAACCACATCCACCTGATCACGAATAACCAAAGTCGAGTCTTGATAGCTATTCGAACTTTGCTTCGCATCCATCGCCATTGATCGCATTAAAATTGGCTGTCCATTCATTTGGTTATATGAAATCTGCCAAACATCACCAAGTTTCTTTTCAAATCCAACAGCCAATGATGCCGCTTTTTCTTTCGCATCTTTAATTGCTGCCATGCGTGCTTTTTGCTGATACTCAGCCTGGTTGCTCACTTTCAACTGAATATTATCAACTTGGTTGATACCGGACTCTAACGCCATGTCCAAGTACTTATTCAGGTTTGCGAGATCATTGACATTTACATTGATACTGCGTGATGCACGGTAACCAACAAGCTCAGCTTTACCTGATTTAGGGTAATGATATTGCGGCGCCAAATATAGATTCGAACTCGTCACATTGTCTTTTGAAAGACCTGCATCAGATAACTTTTTCAAGAACTCATCAACCGACTTGTCTACTGACTGCTTTGCTTGCTCAGCCGTCATTGTCGTATCAACGACTTTTACCGAAAAAGTCGCCATATCAGGGGTAGCGACCACTTCACCATACCCAGTGGTAGTTACATGAGCAAACTCTGGTACGTTCGCAAAGACAGATAAACTAGTTAAGCTCAATGCTGAAGCGAGCAGGTAAGACGAAAGTTTCATTATACAAATCCATCCATATTAATATGACTTCATCATAGGTAATTCTGGCGAATATCCAAGCATCATCAATCACTTCTAACACAATCCTGACTCAGTAAATAAGATGTTACTGGGGCAAATTTTGCTGTGCATATGACACAATCGCATTAGAGATCTCCTGTAAAACCCCTGTCTCTAATTGCCAATGGTGCCAATAAATTCGATATGACATCAAAAAGCCCGGCGTAATATCAATCAACTCACCTTTCTCCAGTTCGTCAGTGATCTGTAAGCGCGGAATCAAACAATAAGCCACGCCCGCTAACGCCATCTTAAGGAAAGCTTCAGAGCTACTGATATTATGGTGGATCACGCTGTCTGGCCTGACATTGAAATGTTCGGTTAAAAACTTCTTGTGTAAATCATCATATTGGTCGTAAGACACCGCAGGTGCTTTTGCTAAGGTTTGATTGTTTACACCTTCAGAGAAATAGCGTTGATAAAACTCAGGGTTGGCGACACAGACATAATCGATACGTCCAAGATAATCTGCTCGGCAACCTGGTATTGCTTGAGATTCTAGACTGATCGCCCCAGCTACCTCACCACTTCTAAGTTTTTCAATTGATCGCGATTCACCATAGATAGTTAGCTTCAACTCCACTTGGCGATGTTTCATCACATCCTGTAATGCTGGTAATAACCAAGTAGCAAGACTATCTGCATTGGTAGCAAGAGATAATTGGACAGGACGTGTCGACGTGTCGTTTTTCAGCTCAGGAAGAATTTCATGCTCAAGAAGCCTAACACGACGATAAAGTCCAAGCAGCTTCTTACCAATAGGCGTCGGCTTTGGGGGTTGCTCGCGAACAAGAACCGGCTGAGCAAGATATTTCTCGAGTTGCTTGATACGCTGGGAAATGGCTGATTGTGAGACGAAAAGGTGCTCCGCTGCTCGGTCAAAACTCCCCTGATGTACCACCGCATCTAAAGCTTCTATCCACTTATAGTCCAATCCTCGCACGTGTTTTCCTCCCTAATAAACGCCAAAACCACGAGATAAGCAAAGCTAATAATATATTAAAATCATTAATTATACTTATTTCAATAAAAGCTTTATCTTCCCTTTCTCTGTTGTTTTATAGCTAATTTTTGAGGTGTGTTGTGAGCTTTTGGGTGTTATTACAAGGATTCGGTTTAGGTGCGACGATGATCATTCCAATCGGTGCGCAGAATGCGTATGTCCTTAACCAAGGTATTAAGCGCCAACATCACCTGACGACTGCCACCATCTGTAGCATCCTAGATATGCTCTTCATTTCGCTCGGCATTTTCGGTGGCGGCGCGATTCTGTCACAAAATGAAATCCTGTTGACATCGGTGACATTAGGTGGCATTGCTTTCTTGAGCGTTTACGGCTTATTGTCATTAAAGAGTGCATTCAAACCTGCTGACGCTTCCGAGTCGAAAGGTGAAGTGGTTGCACGCGGTCGCCGTACCGTGATTCTTGGCGCACTGGCGGTTACCGTTTTAAACCCACACCTCTACTTGGATACTGTGGTGATCTTAGGTTCGATCGGTGGTCAGTTCGAAGGCAACGATCGCATCGCCTTTGCAATAGGCACTATCATGGCATCGTTTGTATGGTTCTACACCTTATCATTAGGTGCAGCGAAACTAGGTCCAACACTCTCAAAACCAAAAGTTAAGAAAGGCATCGATATAGCAGTTGCTACTATGATGTTTACTATTGCTTTTGTACTTGCGAATGAGTTAGTCACCAAATACTGGTAAAGACAAATAGGAAAGAAACACGACATGGAGTCACTGCAAAAAATCTATCAACTCAACCGAGAGCGATTCAACGCGCTCTCTATCCCCTTTCGAGAATGGCAACATGAAGCCATTCTCGACTTCGAAACCGACGTCAAAGTCGCCGCACAACTTGGTTGGACCGGCACTCATACTAAGAGTCTTTTTCTCAAGCTAAAAGGGCAAGGTTATGCAGTCTACCTGACCGACAAAGACTCTCGATTAGACTCCAAACAAATCAAAACTATAACTGGTAAGCGGCCTTCGATTTGTAGTGACGATGAAATGATTGAGCAGCTAGGTTGTGTACCCGGTGCGGTGTGTCCGATAGGGTTGCCGGAGCACGTCATCATCATTGTCGATACGGCACTCTATCGACATGAAGAGCTACTCTATACACCAGGTTTACCCGAGTTAACCTTTGGCTTTGCAGGTAGCGAACTTAAACGTCTGCTCCTTGCTGGCAGTAACACTCTGCTAGAACTTTAGAACATTGGGATATAAAAAAGCGAGGCCATTGCCTCGCTTTTTTATGTTCTCAATCGAAGTGATTAAGCTTCTACTTTGTTCAAGTGAACATCCATTTGTGGGAATGGAATTTCGATGCCAGCTGCATCCAACGCTTCTTTGATTGCTAGAGTAGAATCGAAATAAACGTCCCAGTAGTCAGCTGTTTTACACCATGGGCGAACCACGAAGTTCACTGAAGAATCTGCTAGTGCTAGCACACCAATCGTCATGTCTGGATCTTTCAGGATACGAGGGTCTTTTTCTAGCGTTTCACGAATCACTTGCTTAGTTTGCTTAAGATCCGCTTTGTAAGATACACCAATCACCAAGTCAACGCGGCGAGTCTCATGACGTGAGTAGTTTGTGATTGCACCACCGATAACCGATGAGTTAGGCACAACAACCATCTTGTTGTCAGGTGTTTTTAGTACAGTTTGGAAGATTTGAATGGCTTCAACACTACCAGCCACACCACCAATTTCCACATAGTCACCAGACTTGAATGGACGGAATGCAACAATCAATACGCCCGCTGCAAAGTTAGACAGTGAACCTTGTAGAGCAAGACCAACTGCAAGACCTGCCGCACCAATAACTGCAACTACAGATGCTGTTTGAACACCTACACGACCAAGTGCCGCGATAAGTACAATAACAAATAGAAGGTAACGAACTAGACCGTGGACAAATTCAACAACCGCTTTGTCCATCTTTTTCTTTTCAAGTACTTTTGAAACACTATTCGCTACTGCTTTAACGATAATGTTACCGATAAATAGAATCAGTAGTGCAGAAATGATGTTCACACCGTACTGAATAAGAAGATCTGAGTTATTGGTTAGCCACGTTTCAGCTTTGCTCAAACCATCTGTTAAAGAGGTATCGATACCCATCGATTCACCTGCCATAATTCGTATCCTCAAAATAAAGATATAAAAATCTAATTGCCGTTAACTTATGAACCTTGTTTTTTATAGGTTCTTATCTACAACAACATCCCTATTGTTTTACTGAACAGTGTCAGATTTTTGGCACAATATCTCAAAACTGAATTTTTTCAAAGTCAGAGTTTCGCAAAGATATGCAAAACAAAGATTTATCAGAAATTTCTGATATTGGCTTGTTACAGAGTACGCAAAGGTTTTACATTTCGCCACACTTTTTGCTCAGTTCTATGCTACTTGGCGTCGAAATAGACCGGGTTTCGAAATTTACGTAAAAACGAAGGGATATGAAGTGAGGTGATCATATAGCAGTTGATTTAGTTATCAATTGCTCAGACATGGAGAATGTCGGAAGTCTCATAGTTTAGACATAAAAAAACCCGCTCTAAGAGCGGGCTTTTAGAAACTCAGTTGAGACGAATTATAGTACGTCTACTGCGTTTAGGTCAGCAAATGCTTTCTCTAGACGAGCTACCATTGAAGCTTGACCAGCACGTAGCCATACGCGTGGATCGTAGTACTTCTTGTTTGGAGCGTCTTCGCCAGTTGGGTTACCGATTTGGCCTTGTAGGTAATCGCGGTTTTCCGCTTCGTATGCACGGATACCGTCCCATGTAGCCCACTGTGTATCAGTATCGATGTTCATTTTGATAACACCGTAGCCGATAGACTCTTGGATTTCTGCTTCAGTAGAACCAGAACCACCGTGGAATACGAAGTTTAGAGCGTTTGGTGCGATACCGAACTTCTCTGCACAGTATGCTTGAGAGTCACGTAGGATAGTTGGAGTTAGAACAACGTTGCCTGGCTTGTAAACACCGTGTACGTTACCGAAAGATGCTGCGATAGTGAAACGTGGGCTAACAGCGCTTAGTTTCTCGTATGCGTATGCAACGTCTTCTGGAGAAGTGTAAAGCTCAGATGCGTCCATATCAGAGTTATCAACGCCGTCTTCTTCACCACCAGTACAACCAAGTTCGATCTCGATTGTCATGTTCATTTTAGCCATGCGCTCTAGGTACTTAGCACATGTTTCGATGTTCTCTTCTAGAGACTCTTCAGAAAGGTCTAGCATGTGAGAAGAGAATAGAGGCTTACCAGTTTGAGCGAAGAATTCTTCACCAGCGTCTAGTAGACCGTCGATCCATGGTAGAAGTTTCTTAGCAGCGTGGTCAGTGTGTAGGATTACTGGCACACCGTAAGCTTCTGCTACAGCGTGAACGTATTTAGCACCAGCTACAGCACCAAGGATTTGAGCACCTTGACCTTCAAGTTTAACGCCTTTACCAGCGAAGAAAGCAGCACCGCCGTTAGAGAACTGAACAACTACAGGAGCTTTAACTTTTGCAGCCGCTTCTAGTACAGCGTTTACAGAATCAGTACCAACAACGTTTACTGCTGGAAGTGCAAAGTTGTTCTCTTTTGCTACTTCAAATACTTTCTGAACGTCATCGCCAGAGATAACACCTGGTTTTACGAAGTCGAAGATCTTAGACATGGATGTAATCCTATTTATCTGTCGTTTTTTAAACAAAACTTGTTAAATTGAAAAATCTTGCAAACGTTTGCTCACAACTGAGGCTATTCTAGCAGAGTTCCACTCTCGTTGCAGCAAACAAGAAAGCGGGAGATGACTCCCCCGCTTTGCGATTATTACTTAGCGCGTGCTTCTAGCATTTCAACTGCTGGAAGTACTTTACCTTCTACGAACTCAAGGAAAGCACCGCCGCCAGTAGAGATGTAAGATACGTCAGCTTTGATACCGAACTTGTCGATAGCTGCTAGCGTGTCACCACCACCTGCAACAGAGAAGCCTTCAGAAGCTGCGATAGCTTCAGAGATACCTTTAGTACCAGCTTCGAAGTTCTTGAATTCGAATACGCCTACTGGACCGTTCCAAAGGATAGTCTTAGCGTTCTTAAGGATTTCTGCTAGTTCAGCAGTTGAATCTGGACCAAGGTCGAAGATCATATCGTCGTCTTGTACTTCAGAAACGTGCTTGATTTCAGCTTCTGCGTTCTCGTCGAATGCTTTCGCACATGCAACGTCAGTTGCTACTGGAATTGCACACTCGTCCATTAGCTTCTTAGCTGTTTCAACTAGGTCTGCTTCGTATAGAGACTTACCAACGTTGTGACCAGCAGCTGCGATGAATGTGTTAGCAATACCACCACCAACAACTAGTTGGTCAGCGATTTTAGATAGAGACTCAAGAACAGTTAGCTTAGTAGAAACTTTTGAACCACCTACGATAGCAACCATCGGACGAGCTGGCTTGTCCATTGCTTTGCCTAATGCTTCTAGTTCGTTCGCTAGTAGAGGACCAGCACATGCTACATCTGCGTGCATACCAACACCGTGAGTAGATGCTTGTGCACGGTGAGCCGTACCAAACGCGTCCATTACGAAGATGTCACATAGTGAAGCGTATTGCTTAGATAGTTCTTCTTCGTTTTTCTTCTCGCCTTTGTTGAAGCGAACGTTTTCAAGAACAACTAGTTCACCAGCGTTTAGCTCTAGACCGTTTAGGTAGTCTTTCGCAAGTTTAACTTCGCAATCTAGTGCGTCGTTTAGGTAGTTAACTACAGGTTGTAGAGAGAACTCTTCAGCGTATTCACCTTCAGTTGGGCGACCTAGGTGAGAAGTAACCATTACTTTAGCGCCTGCTTCTAGACAGTGCTTGATAGTTGGAAGAGATGCGATGATACGTGCATCAGAAGTTACTTTACCGTCTTTTACTGGCACGTTTAGGTCAGCACGGATAAATACACGTTTACCTGCAAGATCCAGGTCAGTCATCTTGATTACAGACATGATGTGTCCTCTCAAATATTAAATAATTAAAGTTTTTAAAAACCCGGCAATCCTGCCAAGCCCGTTAATTCTTCAAACTGGTTATTGATATGGAGATACGTCAAATTTATTTCAAGGTCTAAAATAAAAATTTTCTCCATCGCTACTTCACTCTTATTGCTCCACTAGTGAAGAAGCTTGCATTGCTAAGGCGGTATCCAGCATCCGGTTAGCAAAGCCCCATTCGTTATCGCACCAAACGAGCATTTTTACGAGTTGCCCATTACTCACTCTGGTCTGAGTTCCATCCACAATTGCACTATGGGGATCGTGGTTAAAGTCGATAGAAACGAGTGGCGATTCAGTATAGTCAACAATGTTACGTAATGTACACTGAGATGCGTTAACAATGGTTTGATTTACGTCATTAACTTTCACATTTGTACTAATTGTGACACTTAAATCCATCGCAGTGACGTTTACAGTTGGTACTCGAACCGAAATTGCTTCAAATTTGTTGGAAAATTTCGGGAAGATTCTTTCAATCCCCTTATGCAACTTGGTATCAACTGGAATGATGGATTGACTGGCCGCGCGTGTGCGACGCAAATCATTATGGTAAGCATCGATAACTTGCTGATCGTTCATTGAAGAATGAATGGTTGTGATGGTGCCAGACTCAATGCCGAAGGCTTCATCCAAGACTTTGATGATTGGAACGATGCAGTTGGTGGTACATGAACCATTGGACACCACGCGGTGTTCGTCTTTCAGAGTTTCGTGGTTCACACCGTAGATAATGGTGTTATCGAGATCGCTCGCTCCAGGGTGTGAAAACAGTACTTTTTGAGCACCAGCTTCAATGTGGGCTTGGCCATCTGCTTGTGAGCCGAAGACACCAGTACAGTCGAGAACAATATCAACTTCGAGGTCACGCCATGGTAATAATTCAATCTCAGCAAGGTGAAGGATACGGATAGGGTCAAACTCGCCACTGTCATGGTGAACAAAAAGGTGCTGTTGATCATGAGAGATTTTCTTTCCAAAGCGGCCATGGCTGGTGTCATATTGAAGAAGATGAGCCATCGCTTCTGGCTGTGCCAGCTCATTTACCGCCACAACCTTAATCTGTTGGTGCTTACCACTCTCATATACTGCTCGCAGTACATTACGACCGATACGCCCAAATCCATTGATCGCAACCTTTAGCATTTATCCTTCGCCTCACTAAAAATTCGTGGCACAGATAGTACCTGATACGCAGACTGAACGCATTAAGTAAGTGATCTCACTCGCGGTAAACTATCTTTTCACTTCACGAAATATTCACTGCACTAATATATTAATTTCTGACACCGCATGTTTCGCTTGGCACTTTAACTCCTTGTTTGACCACCAAAAGGAAATGCGTATGTCAGGTTTTCCCGCTGCTCACTTTTGCAAGCGATGCAATAGAGAAACACCACACTCAGAGGTGCTGGTCCGTAAACCAAGCAGTTACGATACGGATAAATCGATTCTTGGAACCTTAAAACTTTGGGCTCATACCCTGATAAACGGCGGTCACTATTACGATATGGATCGTTATGTCACTTGTAAGGAATGTGGACACAAAGAGAAGGATAACTGGGGAAACGAATTTGAATAGGCACAAAAAAACCGAGCACTAACGCTCGGTTTTTCATTTCTAGCGCTAAATTACGCTAATAGTTCTTTTGCTGTATTCACTACGTTTTCTACAGTGAAACCAAACATTTCGAACAGTTGGTCAGCTGGCGCAGATTCACCAAACGTTGTCATACCGATGATACGACCGTCGAAGCCAACGTACTTGTACCAGAAGTCTGCAATGCCCGCTTCTACAGCGATACGTGCCGTTACGTCTGATGGCAGTACTGATTCACGGTAAGCCGCGTCTTGTTTGTCGAATGCATCTGTTGATGGCATTGAAACAACACGTACTTTCTTACCTTCAGCGGTTAGTTGTTCTGCTGCTTTCACAGCTAGCTCAACTTCTGAACCAGTCGCGATTAGGATCAGCTCAGGCTTACCATCGCTGTCTTTCAGGATGTAACCACCTTTTGCGATGTCTGCAACTTGCTCAGCAGTACGCTCTTGTTGTGCTAGGTTTTGACGAGAGAAGATAAGTGCAGATGGTGCATCTTTACGTTCAATTGCTAGTTTCCAAGCTACCGCAGACTCAACTTGGTCACATGGACGCCATGTGCTCATGTTTGGAGTCAGACGTAGAGACGCGATTTGCTCAACTGGTTGGTGAGTTGGACCATCTTCGCCAAGACCGATAGAGTCGTGTGTGTAAACTTGGATGTTCTGAACTTTCATCAGAGCAGCCATACGCATTGCGTTACGTGCGTATTCCATGAACATTAGGAATGTCGCGCCGTAAGGAACGAAACCACCGTGCAGAGCAATACCATTCATGATTGCTGTCATACCAAATTCACGTACACCATAGTGAATGTAGTTACCAGAGAAGTCGTTTGCTTCAAGCGACTTAGAACCAGACCACATTGTTAGGTTAGAAGGCGCTAGGTCAGCAGAGCCACCCATGAATTCTGGAAGCATTTGACCAAACGCTTCTAGTGCGTTTTGAGACGCTTTACGTGATGCGATGTTTGCTGGGTTAGCTTGAAGGTCAGCAATGATTTGAGTTGCTTTCTCTTCCCATTCTGCAGGAAGTTCGCCGTTTAGACGACGCTTAAGCTCTGCTGCTTCAGCTGGGTAAGCCGCTGCGTATGCTTCAAACTTTGCGTTCCAAGCAGCTTCTTTCTCAGAACCTGCCGCTTTAGCATCCCACTCAGCGTATACGTCTGCAGGGATTTCAAATGCTGGGTGTTCCCAACCTAGGAATTCACGCGCTGCTGCGATTTCTTCAGCACCTAGTGGTGCACCGTGACAATCGTGTGAACCAGATTTGTTTGGTGAACCAAAACCGATGATAGTTTTAGTACAGATAAGTGTTGGACGAGGGTCTGCTTTCGCAGCGATGATTGCTGCGTTGATCGCTTCAGAGTCGTGACCATCTACAGCAGGGATTACGTGCCAGCCGTAAGATTCAAAACGCTTAGGAGTATCGTCAGAGAACCAACCTTCAACGTGACCATCGATAGAGATGCCGTTGTCATCCCAGAATGCGATCAGTTTACCAAGGCCTAGTGTACCAGCAAGAGAACATGCCTCGTGCGAGATGCCTTCCATCAGACAGCCGTCGCCCATAAACACGTAAGTGAAGTGGTCAACGATGTCATGACCTTCTTTGTTGAACTGAGCTGCTAGCGCTTTCTCAGCCATAGCCATACCAACAGCGTTAGTAATGCCTTGACCTAGAGGACCTGTTGTTGTCTCGATACCAGGTGCGTAGCCGTACTCTGGGTGACCAGGAGTCTTAGAGTGAAGCTGGCGGAAGTTCTTAAGATCGTCGATAGACAGCTCGTAACCGCTCAGGTGCAGTAGAGAGTAAATCAGCATAGAGCCGTGACCGTTAGACAGTACGAAACGGTCGCGGTCAGCCCACTCTGGGTTAGCTGGGTTGTGGTTTAGGTGAGAACGCCAAAGAACTTCAGCGATATCAGCCATACCCATAGGTGCGCCTGGGTGGCCAGAGTTAGCTTGTTGAACACCATCCATGCTAAGAGCGCGGATTGCATTTGCCAGATGTTTACGAGAAGACATGTCTGCTCCTGAGTGCATTAAGCGAATTGATAAAGGAATGTGGGCACTTTCATCTAGCGAGCTGAGTATAAAAGTGCGGGCAATATTCTCTCAAAGCCAAAATCTGACTGCAAACGTTTTACTCACCATTTTTGCGGTTTTAACTCAATCTTTTTGCAGTTACTGGTGAATTTATTAAAAATTCACCCCATCAAAAGCAAACGATTGGGTAATAAGCTAGACGAATTCAAATCGAAAAAGAGCTTGTAATTCGACCGTGGGAAATTAAAATAGACGTCTAGATGTAGAAACACCTACAAACTGTATTGTATTTTTCGTGGCAAGCTTGCGTTAGTTAGCCATGAGTAAACCTAAAGATTGGAGCTATCATGGCTAAGCACCTGTTCACTTCTGAGTCAGTATCAGAAGGTCATCCAGATAAAATCGCAGACCAAATCTCTGACGCAGTTCTTGATGCAATCCTTGAGCAAGACCCAAAAGCACGCGTTGCTTGTGAAACTTACGTAAAAACCGGCATGGTAATGGTTGGTGGTGAGATCACGACTTCTGCATGGGTTGATATTGAAGAATTGACTCGTGAAACAGTACGTGAGATCGGCTATGTTCATTCTGACATGGGCTTCGACGCAAACTCGTGTGCAGTTCTAAACACCATCGGTAAGCAATCTCCAGACATCAACCAAGGTGTTGATAAATCTGATCCTAAAGAGCAAGGCGCGGGCGACCAAGGCATCATGTTCGGTTACGCAACAAACGAAACTGAAATCCTAATGCCAGCTCCAATTACTTACTCTCACCGTCTTGTTCAAAAACAAGCGGAAGTACGTAAAAACGGCACACTACCTTGGTTGCGTCCAGACGCTAAATCTCAGGTAACGTTCCAGTACGACCAAGGTAAGATCGTTGGTATCGACGCAGTTGTTCTTTCAACTCAACACTGTGACTCAATCTCTACTCCAGACCTACGTGAAGCAGTAATGGAAGAGATCATCAAGCCAGTACTACCTTCAGAGTGGATTAGCAAAGACACAAACTTCTTCATTAACCCAACCGGTCGTTTCGTTATCGGTGGTCCAATGGGTGACTGTGGTCTAACTGGTCGTAAAATCATCGTAGATACTTACGGCGGCGCAGCTCGTCACGGTGGTGGTGCATTCTCTGGTAAAGATCCATCGAAAGTAGACCGCTCTGCAGCTTACGCAGCACGTTACGTAGCGAAAAACATCGTAGCAGCTGGCATGGCTGACCGCTGTGAAATCCAACTTTCTTACGCAATCGGTGTTGCTGATCCAACGTCTATCATGGTTGAAACGTTCGGTACTGAAAAAGTATCTCACGACATCATCATTGAAGCAGTTCGTCAATTCTTCGACCTACGTCCATACGGTCTACAAGAAATGCTTAACCTTCTTCAACCAATCTACAAGAAGACAGCAGCATATGGTCACTTCGGTCGCGAAGAGTTCCCATGGGAAGCGACTGATAAAGCTGAACTTCTACGCGACTTCGCTGGCATCAAGTAACCAAGCCACGCAAGAATCGATAAAGCCCTCGCCTCTGGCGAGGGCTTTTTGTTTTAGACCTATCCATTCTTTTCTCTCTTTCTCCTTGAACAAAAATTCGGCAATTATTTGTAAATTGCTCCATCTCCGCCAATAGTTAACATAATGTTAAATGCACTTTCGATGTATATAACGTAAACAGCTGTGATGCAGGCTCACGTGGCTAAACAGAGTCATGAAAAACGTCAGCCAACCATCTTTTATGGCCTAGGTGCCACCGTGGGAATAAATCAAGGAGGAGTTATGCCTCGTACCGTAAATCCATCTGACTTCCAAAATAAGCGAAAGGAAGTTCCAGATAACGAATACGCCAGAACCATTCCATGCAATACCGTGAATCTTTCTGCGCCATTCCATTGGCTCGCTCTAGGCCTGCATGACTTTGTCCGCATGCCGATCATCAGTGCCTTTTATGGCATCTGTTTTATGGCGGCCGCGATCGGCATTGTGTTATTGGTGCAATGGCAAGGCACACACTTGGTAGTGATGCCTAGTCTAATTGTCTACATGCTAATCGGCCCATTCCTAGCACTCGGCTTATATGACGCAAGTTGGGAGAGAGAGCGCGGACACAAACCAAGCTTGTTCCATTCAATGAAAGCCATTGGGCGCAACTCCACCTCCCAATGGGCATTCGCCGTTATGCTCGCAGTGTGTATGATTTTCTGGATGCGAATCGCCGCACTACTTCACGCTCTATACCCTTCTGTGCAAGGTGCTCCACTTACTGAATTCCTACCATTTTTGGTTATAGGTTCTCTGGTCGGTTTTGTCTTGGCATGTGTGGTGTTCAGCATTTCTGCTTTCTCAATTCCACTTATGATGGAACGTCGCGTTGATATGATGACAGCCGTTTTCACCAGCTTCAACGCTGTAAAATCCAACATTCCTGCGATGATCGTATGGGCAGCCATTATTTGTGGCGGCATCTTAATCGGCTTTGCGACATACGGTATTGGTATGCTCTTCACTATGCCAATCCTAGGTTACGGTACATGGCATGCGTACCACGCGACTGTTAAGAAAAAACACACGCCTTAGAAAACTGATGCTATGATCCAGCCCTCGCCAATGCGGGGGCTTTTTTATTGAGTAAATGGGGTGAATCGTGGATATAGAACTGAGCTACAAAGCCAAGCAAGTGATGGCCGATTGCATCGCCATGGCAGAACAAGCTTTCCAACGTTCTTTCCCCATTCCATCCCTGACTTTCAATGTACGTGGCAAAGCCGCAGGAAAAGCCTACTTACAGCTGAATGAGGTTCGATTGAATCCAAAACTCTTTAAAGAAAACCCTCAAGCCTTTCTTGAAGAAGTGCTCCCACATGAAGTCGCGCATCTCATTACTTATCAAGTCTACGGTCGAGTTCGCCCGCACGGAAAGGAGTGGCAAGGCGTAATGGAAGCTGTGTTCAAAGTCCCAGCCAAAACCACTCACAGCTTCGATGTGGCCTCTGTGCAAGGTAAAACCTTTGAATACCAATGTAGCTGTATGACCTACCCGTTATCGATTCGTCGCCATAACAAAGTTCTTCGTAAAGAAGCGGTGTATTCATGCCAAAAATGCCGCCAACCACTTAGCTTTACTGGCACGCAGCTCTCCTAAAGCCACGAGCATCCACTTTTCTGTTCCAGAAAGAGAGACATTCGATCTCAAAGCACTGCTTTTCGAGATCTACTGTTAACTTACTCATCACTAAAGCCCATTTATGCGTGTTAGAATGAATAAAGTCATACTTTATAAAGACTTTAATCATGAAATACCTGTTCTCTTTATTTCTACTTGTGCTTTCTAGTGCGGCAATGGCTGCACCTCCAAACTCTTTCTCTGCGGCTAAGCGTGAAGCGGTAAAAATTTACGCCGATCACCCAACCAGCTTCTACTGTGGTTGTGACATCAAATGGCAAGGTAAGAAAGGCGTACCGGATCTTGCTTCATGCGGCTACCAAGTTCGTAAGCAAGAAAAGCGCGCATCACGCATCGAATGGGAGCACGTTGTCCCAGCATGGCAATTCGGCCACCAGCGTCAGTGTTGGCAAAATGGTGGACGCAAAAACTGCACAAGAAACGACAAAGTTTTCAAATCAATGGAAGCTGATCTCCACAACCTGACTCCGGCTATCGGTGAGGTAAACGGCGACCGTTCAAACTACAACTTCAGTCAGTGGAACGGTATGGACGGCGTAAGCTACGGTCGTTGTGAAATGCAAGTTAACTTTAAGCAGCGTAAAGTCATGCCGCCCGATCGCGCGCGTGGTTCAATTGCACGTACTTACCTCTACATGAGTAAAGAGTACGGCTTCAAACTTTCGAAACAACAAACTCAGTTAATGAGTGCTTGGAACAAAACCTACCCTGTAGACAAGTGGGAATGTGAGCGTGATGAGCGCATTGCTAAGATTCAAGGCAACCACAACCCATTCGTTCAAGAGGCTTGTCGCGCACTGTAATTCTTCCTGCAATTATCGCGATACACCTCCGTAGTTTGAGGCGTTGTCATTTACTGCAATGGAAACGCCTCTTGCCCCTTGTTTTTTCGGTGGAAAGCATCCATGTTAGTGTCTAAACACTCGCGTATGCAGGAAATCGAAACACTATGCGTATCCCTCGAATTTATCATCCAGAAACCATTCAACAACTTGGCATTATTGCTCTGAGCGACGATGCTGCCGGCCATATTGGTCGCGTGCTGCGCATGAAAGAAGGGCAAGAAGTCCTACTGTTTGACGGTAGCGGCGCAGAATTCCCAGCAGTCATCAGCGAAGTCAGCAAAAAGAATGTAATGGTTGAGATCACTGAGCGCGTAGAGAGCGACATTGAGTCACCACTTGATCTTCATCTTGGTCAGGTTATTTCGCGTGGCGACAAAATGGAGTTCACCATCCAAAAATCGGTAGAGCTTGGCGTAAATACCATTACACCACTTATCTCTGAGCGCTGTGGCGTGAAGTTAGACCAAAAACGTTTTGAGAAGAAACTGGCTCAGTGGCAAAAGATTGCGATCAGTGCATGTGAACAGTGTGGTCGCAACGTAGTACCTGAAATTCGCCCGATCATGAGTTTAGAAGAGTGGTGCCAAGAAGAGTACGACGGCTTGAAGCTGAACCTTCACCCTCGTGCGAAGTACTCGATAAACACTCTGCCAACGCCTGTTGAAAAAGTTCGTCTATTGATTGGTCCTGAAGGCGGTCTATCTTCCGACGAAATCGACATGACTCGCGAATACCAATTTGAAGAGACGCTACTCGGTCCTCGCGTTCTGCGCACCGAAACTGCGGCTCTGACAGCAATTACAGCCTTACAAGTTCGTTTCGGCGATCTTGGTTAAAACGGAGAAAAATAATGATCAAACTCGGTATTGTAATGGACCCTATCGCGTCCATTAACATCAAGAAAGACTCTAGCTTTGCCATGATGCTTGAAGCGCAACGCCGCGGCTACGAAATCCACTACATGGAAATGAACGATCTGCACCTAGACCAAGGTAAAGCGATCGCAGACACCAAAGTGGTTGAGCTCAAAGAAGATCCAAACGGCTGGTACGAATTCAAGTCAGAGCAGACTATCGAACTGTCCGAGCTTGATGCTGTACTGATGCGTAAAGATCCTCCGTTCGACACTGAATACATCTACGCAACTTACATCCTTGAACGTGCAGAAGAGCAAGGCGCACTGATCGTGAACAAGCCACAAAGCCTACGCGACTGTAACGAGAAACTGTTCACAGCTTGGTTCCCAGAGCTAACGCCAACCACTATCGTGACGCGTAAAGCAGAAAAGATTAAAGCCTTCCGTGAAGAGCACGGTGATGTGATCCTAAAGCCACTTGATGGTATGGGCGGCGCATCTATCTTCCGCGTTAAAGAGAACGATCCAAACGTATCTGTGATCATTGAGACGCTAACGAACCATGGTCAAAACTACGCGATGGCGCAAACCTTCGTGCCAGACATCAGCAATGGTGACAAACGTATCCTAGTGGTTGATGGTGAACCAATGCCTTACTGCCTTGCTCGTATCCCCGCAAAGGGTGAAACGCGTGGTAACCTAGCGGCAGGCGGCACGGGTGAAGCTCGCCCACTAAGTGAAACTGATATGAAGATCGCTCAAGCAGTGGCACCGACCCTAAAAGAAAAAGGCCTTATCTTTGTTGGTCTTGACGTGATTGGCGACAAGCTTACGGAAATCAACGTAACTAGCCCTACTTGTATTCGTGAAATCGAAGCGGCTTTTGATATTTCAATCACTGGCAAGCTAATGGACGCAATTGAGCGCCGCGTAAAAGGCGAATAACTCAAACTGTATTACAGTTAATAAAGAGTGTTGCGGATTAAATTAAGCAAACTCATGCACATACCTACACGGGTGAAAACATGGTGTTTGCTTAAGTATTTTAATAGCCTTATAAGGTCGAGATGAGAATGAACCTCACAAACCACTTCTTAGTTGCCATGCCGGGAATGAAAGATCCCTACTTCCAGAATAGCGTTATCTACGTCTGTGAACACAACGAAGAAGGCGCTATGGGGTTGATGATCAACGCACCTGTCGATATCACGGTTGGTAGTATGCTTAATCAAGTCGAAGTGCAACCTGTGCACCCTCGACTGTTTGAAGCGAGCTTGGATAGGCCAGTTTACAATGGCGGCCCTGTTTCTGAAGATCGCGGTTTTATCCTGCACAAGCCAAAAGACTACTACGAATCAAGCATTCAGATGACCGATGAACTGGCGGTTACTACCTCTAAAGACATCTTGTCAGTACTGGGGACAGAAGCTGAACCTAGCGACTATTTGGTAGCACTGGGATACTCAGGCTGGAGTGCGGGTCAGTTAGAAACCGAGTTGGCTGAGAATTCTTGGCTGACCATCGAAGCGACGCCTGAGATCATTTTCGATACACCGATTATCGATCGCTGGAAAAAAGCAGTCGAGAAGCTTGGCATCGATCCGAGTCAACTGTCTGCGGATGCTGGCCACGCTTAAAGGCGTAAACAACCACTACTTTCATTTATTTAGATTCGAGACTCCTTATGTCACGTACAATCATGGCTTTCGATTTCGGTACCAAGAGCATTGGTAGTGCCATCGGGCAAGAAGTCACAGGCACAGCCTCACCGCTAAAAGCATTCAAAGCGAATGACGGCATTCCAAACTGGGATGACATCGAAAAGCAAATTAAAGAGTGGCAACCAGACCTATTAGTGGTGGGTTTGCCGACAGACTTACACGGTAAAGATCTAGAAACCATTACACCACGAGCAAAGAAGTTCGCCAATCGTCTCCAAGGTCGTTACGGTTTGCCCGTTGAATTGCATGATGAACGCCTATCAACAGCAGAAGCACGCGCAGAGCTGTTCAGTATGGGTGGCTACAAAGCGCTATCGAAAGGCAATATCGACTGCCAATCCGCGGTGGTGATTCTTGAGAGCTGGTTTGAAAACCTTTGGGGTGAGTAGACATTTCAAGCGTAAATAAAAAAGGTTGGCTTCTGCCAGCCTTTTTCGTTTCTGGAGTAGATTATACCAATCACAGTAAATAAGTGATCAGAAATAGCGTAGGGAAAATGCTTGAGAACAAGGCGCAATTTTTTGATAAGTAGTTATTCTACAATCAAAAATTGCAACGCAGTTATCGAGTATTTTAACAAGCTAGAATGACCAGTTATTTACTACGATTGGTATTAATCCATATCGATCTTAACGTTCGCCAGCGTACCTGTAGAGAAGGCTTCACCGCGTTGCGTCTTCAACATCAAACGCAGATCGTTGGCTGAATCCGCACTGTGCAATGCATCTTCTTCGCTGATCTTACCTTGCATCACCAATTTGTAGAGCGATTGGTCGAAAGTCAACATCCCAAATTCGTTAGAGCGAGCCATGGTCGATTTCAACTCATGCAGATCACCTCGACGGATCAGATCAGAAACACGCGGGCTGTTTAATAAGATTTCAAACACGCCATGACGTCCTTGACCGTTTTTATCGCGGATCAACTGCTGACCGACAACACCTTTTAAGTTCATCGACAGATCAAACAGGAACTGATCTTTCTGATCTTTTGGCACTAGATGCAAAATACGCTCAAGCGCTTGGTTTGCATTGTTGGCGTGCAGTGTCGCCATACACAAGTGACCTGTTTCAGCAAAGGTCATTGCGTATTCCATCGTTTCTCGGCTACGGATCTCACCAATCAAAATCATGTCTGGAGCCTGACGTAACGAGTTTTTCAACGCCACCTCATAGCTGTCGGTGTCTAGGCCCACTTCACGCTGTGTCACGATACAACGCTTATGCTCGTGCACAAATTCAATCGGGTCTTCTACCGTCAGGATATGGCCAGTTTTGTTGTTGTTTCGATAGCCCGTCATCGCCGCCATAGTCGTTGACTTACCAGAGCCAGTTGCACCAACCACCAGCACTAAACCACGCTTGGCAATGGCAAGATCTTGCAGCACCAAAGGTAACTTGAGTTGCTCAAACGTCGGAATATTGGTTTCAATACGACGAATGACTGCTCCCGGTAATTCGCGTTGGAAAAAGGCACTGACACGGAAGCGACCACAATCACGGACAATGGCAAAGTTAGACTCACGGCTTTTGCGAAACTCCTGACGTCGCTCTGGGTCCATCGCGCTGTCAAGCAACAAGGCGACGTCATTTTCAGTCAACTTATCGCCTTGCGGGCGCAGTTCGCCATCGACACGAAACAAGATCGGTGCACCAACAGTGATATAGAGATCCGACGCTTTTAACGCCAGCATGCCTTCGAGAAATTTATTCAGGTCCATTATCCGTCTTCATTTTATCAAGATGTCTATTACGAGAATTGCTGCGCTTCAATTTCGATTTTCTTATCCACTTCTTCACGAGTAACCATACCTTGCGCCATCAGTTGACGAGCGTTTTGCTCCATGGTTTGCATACCGTGCGCCGCACCAGTTTGAATGATTGAATACATCTGTGCGACTTTATCTTCTCGAATAAGGTTACGGATCGCTGGTGTCGCCATCATGATTTCATGACAGGCAATACGACCGCCACCGTTACGTTTTAATAGTTTTTGCGCGATAACCGAACGCAATGATTCAGACAGCATCGAACGCACCATGTCTTTGTCACTACCAGGGAAGACGTCAATGATACGGTCGATGGTTTTCGCTGCTGAGCTAGTGTGCAGCGTACCGAAAACAAGGTGGCCCGTCTCAGCGGCTGTCAGCGCCAAACTGATGGTCTCTTTATCACGCATCTCACCAACTAGAATTACATCCGGGTCTTCACGCAATGCGCTGCGCAGTGCGTTTTGGAAGCTGTGTGTATCACGGTGTACTTCACGTTGGTTGATCAGACACTTATTGTTGGTGTGAACAAATTCAATCGGATCTTCAATTGTTAGGACATGCTTATTGTGATTACGGTTAATGTAGTCAACAATGGCAGCCAAGGTAGTCGATTTACCAGAACCCGTAGGACCGGTAACCAGTACCAAACCTTTTTCCGCATTGGCGATCTTTCTGAAGATCTCTGGAGCTTCTAGCTCTTCCAGTGTTGGGATGCTACTTGGGATGGTACGGAACACCGCTGCACAACCGCGAGATTGGTTGAAGGCGTTGACACGAAAACGGCCAACGTTATGCAATTCAAATGAGAAGTCGACTTCGAGTTTTTCTTCGAACTCACTGCGCTGCGCATCGTTCATGATTTCAAAAACCAAACGATGCACTTCTTGGTGTGTAAACGCTGGAATGCCCAGTTTTCTCACATCACCATCAATACGAACCATTGGTGGTACACCTGCAGAAAGATGTAGATCCGAAGCATTATGTTTTACACTAAAATCCAGTAACTCAGTGATATCCATTTAAAATCCTTAAGTCTAAAGTACAGCTATGAGTAGTATTCAACAAAACATTGAACATATCACCTCTCAAATTCGACACGACGAACAAAAATGCGGTCGTTCTCCAGAGTCAGTGCAACTTCTAGCAGTAAGCAAAACTAAACCTGTCGAGGCAATTCTCGAAGCTTACCAAGCTGGTCAAATAGCATTTGGTGAAAACTACGTCCAAGAGGGCATCAGTAAAGTTCAGCACTTTGCCGAACATTATCCAGATAATCGAATCGAATGGCACTTCATTGGTCCAATTCAATCCAATAAATCACGCCCTGTCGCTGAACATTTCGATTGGGTTCACACCATTGATCGCGCTAAGATCGCTCAACGCCTCAATGATCAGCGTCCTAGTGAGCTAAAACCGCTACAAGTTCTGATTCAAGTTAACACCAGTGGTGAAGAATCAAAATCTGGTGTCGCCGATGCAGAAATATTCGAGCTGGCTGAGTTGATTTCTCGCCTGCCAAACCTCACGTTAAGAGGGTTGATGTCAATTCCTGCTAACGTGCCTGATTACGAGTCACAACTTCGTGCATTCAAACAACTTGAGGAGCTAAAGCAAAAGCTAGCTCAGCAATACCCAGATGTCGACACACTGTCCATGGGGATGAGCGGTGACATGGATGCAGCAATCGAAGCAGGTAGCACCATGGTGCGCATCGGCACGGCGATCTTTGGCACGCGCGACTACAGCAAACAGCAATAAAAGCGACTCGTTGTTAGACACTGCGAATTTGAGTCTGACCGCCTTTCTTTAGGCAGTCAGAGCAATGTGGTGCAATTATACACCTGAGCGCACAACAAATTGTAAGAATTTATATTTGGAAATCAGACATATGGAACATAAAAAGATTGCCTTTATCGGCGCAGGAAACATGGTGCGAGCGATTGTTTCTGGCCTTGTAGCAAATGGCTACCCTGCACAGAACATCGTTGCGACCGCACCATCTGACACGCGTCGCCAACCTCTTGAGCAAGACTTTGGTATCCGCACCACCAGCGATAACATCGCAGCCGCGTCAGAAGCGGATGTTGTGGTATTGTCTGTAAAACCACAAATGATGGAAGACGTTTGTAAACCACTGCAATCTATCGACTTCAGTGACAAACTGGTTATCTCCATCGCGGCAGGCATAAACTGTTCACGTTTGGATGACATGCTAGCAGCTAAGCTGAACTTGGTTCGCGTGATGCCAAACACGCCATCGCAACTTGGTCTAGGCATGAGTGGGCTTTATGCTCCTGAACATGTGCAAGAACAAGATAGAGTCTTCGCGGCAGAGCTAATGCAAGCCTGCGGTAAGGTATGTTGGGTTGAAAAAGAGTCTGGCATCAACAACGTGATAGCAGCGGCTGGCAGTGCACCAGCTTACTTCTTCCTGTTTATGGAAGCGATGCAAGCAGAAGCGATTGCTCAAGGCTTCGATAAAGACACTGCTCGCACGTTAGTTCAACAATCCGCACTTGGTGCAGCAAGTATGGTGGTAGAAAACCCAGAAACTGAGCTTTCTACACTGCGTGAGAACGTGACATCAAAAGGCGGCACGACAGCAGAAGCACTACGTACGTTCAACGAGCACCAACTGTCTGATATTGTGGCGAAAGCAATGCAAGCTGCAGTTGCTCGCGCTGAAGAAATGGAAAAACTGTTTTAATGACTTGAGTGATACCCACTCTGTGTCACTCACTTACTTGTTAAGGGTACCTTATGAATTCAATGAGTTTTCTAATCTCAACCCTATTTGACCTGTACATCATGGTCGTGATTTTGCGTATTTGGTTGCAGGCTGCACGTGCAGATTTCTACAACCCATTCTCGCAGTTTATTGTCAAAGCAACTCAACCGATTGTAGGACCGATGCGCCGCGTGATCCCATCCATCGGTAGCATCGACTTAGCGACGGTACTGTTCGCTTACGTGCTGTGTGTACTTAAGTTTGTTGCACTGATCCTAATTGCTTCAAGTGGTTCAGTTTCTTTCAGTGCTGATTTCCTATTCCTAGGTTTACTATCGCTGGTTAAAGCCGCAGGTGGCTTGTTGTTCTGGGTACTACTAATCCGCGCAATCCTAAGCTGGGTTAGTCAAGGTCGCAGCCCTATCGAGTACGTGTTCCACCAACTAACAGAACCAATGCTAGCGCCAATCCGCCGCATCATCCCTGCAATGGGTGGCTTCGACTTAAGCGTACTAGTACTGTTCATCGGCCTGCAATTCGCTAACTTCCTAATGGGCGACATGATTGGTCCTATCTGGTATCAACTATAATGTCAGAAGCAGTTTGGCATGATGGCGAGGATGTAGTGCTTCGGCTCTACATCCAACCAAAAGCAAGTCGTGACAAGATCGTCGGCTTACATGGTGAAGAACTCAAAATTGCCATCACCGCACCGCCTGTTGATGGAAAAGCGAATGCGCACCTAACCAAATTTTTAGCCAAACAATTTAAAGTTGCTAAAGGTTTGGTTCACATAGAAAAAGGTGAACTGGGACGTCATAAACAAATTCGGATAGAATCCCCAGTACAAATACCGACAGAAATTAAAGCCATCATTTGATGGCTTTTTATTTACGAAATTCGTACCAATAATTAAACGCCCGATTCGAGGAAGTGATAATGAGCAAATGGATTACCGCCCTACTGATCAGCCTATTGTCTTTACCAAGCATGGCAGGTCAGTTCAAAACCATGAAAGACATCGAGGTCCACTACATCGCGTTTAACTCGACCTTTTTAACCCCCAAGATCGCCCGTAGCTACGACATAAAACGCAATGGCTACAATGCAGTACTGAACATCAGCGTGCTCGATAGCGCTTCTCTGGGTAAACCTGCCGTTGAAGCTAAAATCAGTGGTCAGGCAAAGAACCTTATCGGTCAAACACAAAAGCTCACCTTCCGTGAAGTGAAAGAAGGCGATGCGATATACTACCTAGCAGAGCTCGGTATCACTAACGAAGAAACTTTTACCTTCGATATTGACGTTAAAGCTGGAAACAAAGGCTCAGGTAAGCTTAAATTCACCCAGAAATTTTATGTCGAAGAGTAATTGGGTTGTGATGATCTAAAAGCTTTTAGAACATCATAGCCTTAGGGTCTGTTTACCTTTCGAGCTGATTTTTGCAGCGAATTGTTGGGTATTTATACAAGGCAGAGACTTTGCTATGTAGCTAGCCTACATGAGAAGTCGATAACGCAGTAGAAATGACCAACAAACGCTGCCCAAAGGGTTCGGCTAAAATCGTTTTATGCTTTGTTAAGGAGTATTTGCTTAGAGTGACTAGGCGACACACTCCTTGCCTCACCTAAAACGATTTTATCTCGAACAAAATTTAACCGCGAAAGGTCAACAGACCCTAGAACCAATTTAATCAGGGAGAACACTGCGTTCTCCCTTTATCGCTACAGAAAGAGACGACCATGAAAAAGATAGTGCTAGCAACAGGCAACCAAGGCAAAGTTCGTGAGATGGCAGATTTGCTGTCTGACTTCGGTTTTGAAGTATTGGCGCAAAGTGAATTCAACGTATCTGAAGTAGCAGAAACTGGCACGACTTTCATCGAAAACGCGATCATCAAAGCTCGCCATGCAGCACAAGAAACGGGTCTTCCTGCGATTGCGGACGACTCTGGCTTAGAAGTCGATTTCTTGAAAGGTGCTCCGGGCATTTACTCTGCACGTTACGCAAGTGAAAAAGCCTCTGACCAAGAGAACCTAGAGAAGCTGCTTAAAGCAATGGAAGGCGTACCAGAAGCAGAGCGCACCGCACGTTTCCACTGCGTATTGGTTTTAATGCGTCACGAGAACGATCCAACCCCTATCGTTTGTCACGGTAAGTGGGAAGGTCGCATTCTAACTGAAGCACACGGTGAAAATGGCTTTGGCTACGACCCAATCTTCTTCGTACCTGAAGACAACTGCGCGTCTGCCGAACTTGAGCCAGCACGTAAAAAACAACTGTCTCACCGCGGTAAAGCACTCAAATCGTTGTTTGCTCAACTGTCTGAGCAAGTGTCTCAGTAATCACGAGCGAATTAGACCATGTTAACGCCCCCAGCACTGAGCTTGTATGTACACATCCCATGGTGTGTACAAAAGTGCCCGTATTGCGATTTTAACTCTCATGCACTTAAAGCTGAGATCCCAGAAGAAGAGTACATCAATGCCCTTCTTGAAGATTTGGATACCGACATTGAGAAATACCGTCTTAACGAAGCGCCACGTCCACTGCATTCAATCTTCATTGGTGGTGGTACGCCGAGCTTAATTTCGGCAGAAGGCATCGAGCGTCTACTTAAAAGCATTGAAGCGCGTATTCCGTTCAAGCCTGAAATCGAAATCACCATGGAAGCTAACCCTGGCACCATTGAAGCTGAGCGTTTTGTTGGCTACCGCAAGGCTGGTGTAACGCGAATCTCTATCGGCGTGCAAAGCTTTGAACAGCAAAAGCTTGAGCGCTTGGGGCGCATTCACGGCCAAGATGAAGCCGTCAATGCTGCTAAGCTGGCGCACCAAATCGGTTTGAACAGCTTTAACCTCGATCTCATGCACGGTTTACCTGATCAAAGCACCGAACAAGCCTTAGCAGATTTGGACAAAGCTATTGAGTTAGCGCCACCGCACTTGTCTTGGTATCAGCTGACCATCGAACCAAACACCATGTTCTACTACAAGCCACCGACTTTGCCAGATGACGATGACTTGTGGGATATCTTCGAGCAAGGGCATGAGAAGCTGGCAGCGGCAGGTTACGTTCAATACGAGATTTCTGGTTACAGCAAGCCGGGCTATCAGTGTCAGCACAACCTGAACTACTGGCGCTTTGGTGACTACCTTGGCATTGGTTGCGGCTCACACGGTAAGCTGAGCTTTGCTGATGGCCGCATTATTCGTACCACTAAGGTCAAGCACCCGCGTGGCTATCTGATGGCATACCAAAACATGGTGAAGCCCTACTTGGATAGTGAACAGCTTGTGGCTGATGAAGATCGTCCGTTTGAGTTCTTTATGAACCGTTTCCGCTTAATGGAAGCGTGCCCGAAACAAGACTACATCGATACAACAGGTCTGCCGTTGAGCTCAATTCAAGAGACTATCGATTGGGCGCTTGAAATGGGTTACCTGAGTGAAACAGAGACTCACTGGCAAATTACCGAGAAAGGTAAGCTGTTCCTCAATGATTTACTTGAAGCCTTTATGGCGGAAGAGGAATAGGAATCGAGATTCGGGAACGGACTGGGTCCTTCGAGGAACAAAAAGGGTTGGCGCTCAAACGTCAACCCTTTCTTTAATTCGTAACAACACTTATCTAAAGCGAAGCGCTCCTAAGTCCCGAATCCACAAGGACGAAATCCGTTCTCGCTTCTCGTCTCTTTTCCTTAGAAAATCGAACGACCAATACGCTCAGCAAGTAACTCAAGCGCTTTAGTACCAGCGAGTGAGTTACCAGATGCATCAAGCTCTGGAGACCAGACCGCAATCGTCATTTCACCCGGAACGACAGCGATGATGCCACCACCAACACCTGACTTACCCGGCATACCAACGCGGTAAGCAAATTCACCAGCACCATCATACAAACCACATGTTGCTAGTAGTGCATTCAACTGTTTGGTTTGCGTTGGTGATACCACAGGCTTACCCGTTTGTACCGACGTGCCTTTATTGGCTAAGTAGCTAAAGGTCTTTGCGAGATCGACACAGCTCATCTTCAATGCACACGCATGGAAGTAGTTTTGCAGAACAGGGATAACCTCGTTCTCGAAGTTACCAAATGAACGCATCAAGTACGCAATCGCAGCGTTGCGGTCACCATGCATCATTTCAGACGCGGCAACCACTTTGTCGTACACGATATGAGTATCACCAGATAGCTGACGAGCAAATTCCAATAGACGCTGACGAGGCGCAGAGAGACGGCTTTGCAGCAAATCAGCAACCACAATAGCACCAGCGTTAATGAACGGGTTACGTGGAATGCCCTGCTCCATCTCTAGCTGGATCATCGAGTTAAACGCCTGACCAGAAGGCTCTTTACCTACACGACACCAGATCTCTTCTTGCTTGTACAAGCACATAGCCAGAGTCAGGCTTAACGCTTTTGAGATCGACTGAATCGAAAACGACTCTTCTGCATCGCCCGCTTTAATCACTTCACCTTCATTGGTGTATACCGCAATACCCAGTTTGGTATTGGGTACTTTTGCCAATGCGGGAATGTAGTCGGCGACTTTGCCTTGACCAATTAAAGGGCGAACTTCCGCTAGAATGTCTGTCAAAATTTGCGCTGTAGGTTTCATCTTCTACCTTCTTGTCACAAGAACCCAAATAGCTGGGCCCAGAGGTAAAAAAAGCCAACGCGGACGTTGGCTTTTCCATGGAATTTATTCGACTCAAGTCGATTATGGTTTTATTGCCACAATGATGTTGCGGTTGATGGATTGATCAACGCGGTGAAGATAACCGATGTAAGGCTCTTCTGAAAGCACCTTCCACCCTTGCTCTTCAAATAATGACGCCACGTCTTTCCACTTCAAAGTGAATTCGTTGAAAGACAGCACCACAGAACCTTGTTTCTTCAACACCACTTTCCATGCAGGCAGAGCCTCTTTCAGAAGCTCCAGTGGGCTGCGGTTCAGTTTGCTGTCTTTGGCATTTTTGCTGCCGTGCTGCACGCCGTAAGGCAAGTCAGACACCATCACATCTACCGAGTTTTTCTTCACAACTTGGTCTGCAATACGCGTATCTGCTGAGTACAGCTTCATCGTTTGAAGATTACCTTTGTTGTAATCGTCTTTGTCTGCTGCCGCCTCAACCACGAAGCCATCTGCCACTTTTTTACCACCAGAAGTGCGCTTTTCTTTGCTCACTTTGTGCTTAAAGCGACCGTTCTTCATGAACTTAACGATGAAGGTTTGGATCTCTTGAACCCATTTCTGGTTGATCTCAACACCCACAACATTCAAGCCGTGGATCAAACCTTCAAACAGTGTTGTACCTTTACCACACATAGGATCCATCAGCGTCAATTGCGCACTGCCCGTGTTGGCAGCACTTACACCTAGGTTCACCATCAAACGCGTAAACTGCTCGTTTGTTTTACCTGTGTAACGCAGGATCTGACTCATGCTCTCAGGAAAAGTATTGAATGCAGGCGCCTGAATTGGACGTAATAAGCCATCTTCACGCACTTCAAATAGCGCGTAGTAGATAGATGACGCAGCAATCTTGCCTGCCTGTGCTTCACTTAGTGCTGTTTCGCAAGAGAACACAAGTGCAGCAGGAAGACCCACGTCTTTATTGCCAATTTCAGTTACTTCAACACCTTCCGACGCCAAAATCGCTTTTAGCTCAGAACATGCAATCGTCATAGCGCTATCAAAGTAAATACGGTTATGACCCGGATTCGCTAATATCGCGTAGTGGTACATCTACTGGCTCCTTAAGCAGTACGCTTGAATTTGATATCCCACACACCGTGACCTAGACGGTGACCGCGAGCTTCAAATTTAGTCAGTGGACGTTCTTCCGGACGAGGAATGAAGTCGCCTTCTTCAGCGATGTTTTCGAAACCAGGTGCTTGGTTCATGATTTCAATCATGTGCTCAGCGTAGTTTTCCCAGTCTGTCGCCATGTGGAAGATACCTTCATTAAGGATAAGCTTCTGACGAACCATTTCAGCGAACTCAAGCTGTACGATACGACGCTTGTGGTGACGCTTTTTGTGCCATGGGTCTGGGAAGAACAGTTGTAGCGTTGCTAGGCTGCCATTTGGGATCATGTGTTCGAATACTTCCACCGCATCGTGACACATTACACGTAGGTTCGTGATACCTGCTTCGCGAGCATCGGCAAGACAAGCACCAACGCCTGGGCTATGAACTTCGATACCGATGAAGTTTTTCTCTGGCGCGTTCTTTGCCATTTCAACCAATGAAGCACCCATACCAAAACCGATCTCAAGCACTACTGGGTTATCGTTGCCAAATACTTCTTTCCAATCAAGAAGTTCTGCTTTGTAGCCGATACCCATTGTTGGCCAGCACTCGTTCATCGCATTCTCTTGGCCCTTAGTTAGACGACCTTCGCGACGCACGAAACTGCGGATTTTACGGATCATTTTACCGTCTTCGTTGTATTCGTTAGTGGTTACTTCACTCATTGATTTTGCCTGCACATTGATTAATCAAAGCGGGGATTATCCAAAGAATTCACTTAGGTGCAAGTATTTGTTGAGCTATCGGACTATGGCAGCCCAAAAGCAAACAAATCAGACACAATATCCCCACAGTTTATCTGTTGTACTTACACCACAATCTGTGGTGCAATTTTGCTCCTAACCAATAATAGAATACAGAGCAAGTCGTGACACCTTTCGCCAGTGCCATCTTAGAATGGTATGACGCATATGGAAGAAAAGATCTTCCGTGGCAACAAAACAAGACCGCTTACAGTGTCTGGTTGTCTGAAATCATGCTTCAGCAAACTCAGGTCACTACGGTTATCCCTTATTACCAACGCTTTTTGGAGCGCTTCCCGACCGTGGTCGATCTTGCCAATGCTGAGCAAGATGAAGTGCTGCACCTTTGGACCGGCTTAGGTTATTACGCACGTGCTCGTAACCTTCATAAAGCCGCAAAAGAGGTCGCCCATAAATACAATGGTGAGTTCCCTTTAGACCTAGAGCAGATGAATGCCCTACCGGGGATTGGTCGCTCCACAGCCGCAGCGGTACTGTCCTCTGTCTATAAACAGCCTCATGCGATATTAGATGGCAATGTAAAGCGCACACTCTCACGCTGCTTTGCCGTAGATGGATGGCCGGGACAAAAGAAAGTCGAAAATCAATTGTGGGAAATCGCAGAAACGCACACACCACAAACGGATGTCGACAAGTACAACCAAGCCATGATGGATATGGGTGCCATGATGTGTACCCGCAGTAAGCCTAAGTGCACCTTGTGTCCGGTCAACGACCTTTGTGTAGCAAAAAAACAAGGTAATGTGCTTGATTACCCAGGTAAGAAGCCAAAGAAAGACAAGCCGGTCAAGCAAACACGTTTCGTTATGCTGCATCACAAAAATAACGATGGTCACGAAGTATGGCTAGAACAAAGACCGCAGACGGGTATTTGGGGCGGGCTATTTTGCTTTCCGCAAACTGAGCATATTGATGTAGAGAGCGATATCGATTTACTACTTGAACAGCGTGGTATTCAAGCTAGCGACATTAAACATCAAGAGACGCTGATTACATTCCGCCACACATTCAGTCATTACCACCTTGATATCACGCCGATTTTGATTGACCTGTCAAAGCAACCTAATGTGGTGATGGAAGGTAACAAAGGTCTTTGGTATAACTTATCTAAACCTGAAGAAGTCGGTTTGGCAGCTCCAGTAAAACTCTTACTGGAAGCGCTACCCCACGAGCTTCGTTAATTAATTGCAAGGAGTCATTATGAGCCGCACTGTTTTTTGTGCTCGACTAAAGAAAGAGGGCGAAGGTCTAGACTTTCAACTTTACCCAGGTGAACTAGGTAAACGTATTTTCGATAATATCTCGAAAGAAGCTTGGGCTCAGTGGCAGCACAAACAAACTATGTTGATCAACGAGAAGAAGCTCAACATGATGGATCCTGAACATCGCAAACAACTTGAGACTGAAATGGTGAATTTCTTGTTCGAAGGTAAAGATGTTCACATCGAAGGCTACACGCCACCAAGCGAATAAAGCAAACTTGTTTTAAAACAATGACATCACAACCAACCTTGTGGTGTCATTTTTATATTAGAGCCCACAAAGCCATCTCAATAGTTATGAAAAAAATTGCCTTTATTGCTACCGCACTCTTAATGGCAGGTTGCAGCCGCGAATTCGTCGAGCAAATTTACGACGTCAATTACGAGCCAACCAACCGTTTTGCCAACAACTTAGCAGAACTGCCGGGACAGTTTGAAAAAGACACCGATGCACTCGACGCACTGATCAACAGCTTCTCAGGCAACATTAAGAAACGTTGGGGCCAACGTGAAGTGAAGTTTGCAGGTAAAAGCAATTACGTAAAATACATCGATAATTATTTGAGTCGTGCTGAAGTCGACTTCCAAAAAGGTGTTATTACCATCGAAACGGTTTCTCCCACCGAACCGCAAAAACACCTAAAGAACGCCATTATCACCACGTTGTTAACGCCAGATGACCCGGCTAATGTCGACTTATTCTCTTCTAAAGAGATCAAACTTGAGGGGCAACCTTTCCTGTATAAGCAGGTTGTCGACCAAGACAAAAAGCCGATTCAGTGGTCATGGCGAGCAAATCGCTTTGCCGATTACTTGATCGCCAACCAAGTCAAAACCAAGGATGTCGACTTTAAGAAAGCGTATTACGTTGAAATCCCGATGGTAGAAGATCACTTCTCGCAGCGCAGTTACCAATATGCGGACATCGTACGTCGTGCATCAAAGAGATACGATATTCCTGAAGATTTGATTTACGCCATCATCAAAACCGAAAGTAGCTTTAACCCATACGCAGTAAGTTGGGCAAATGCGTATGGCTTGATGCAGGTTGTGCCAAAAACGGCTGGTCGTGACGTATTCAAGTTGGTGAAGAATCGTTCTGGGCAGCCAAGCCCAGAATATTTATTTAACCCAGAGAACAACATTGATACCGGAACGGCTTACTTTTACATCCTTAAAAACCGTTATTTGAAAGATGTACAGCACCCAACCTCGTTGGAGTACAGCATGATTTCTGCTTACAACGGCGGAACTGGTGGTGTTTTAAACACTTTCCATCGAACTGATCGCAAACGCGCAATGAAAGATTTAAATTCTTTACAGCCAAATCAAGTTTATTGGGCATTAACAAAAAAACATCCAAACGCGGAAGCACGTCGTTACCTAGAAAAAGTTACAAATTTCAAAAAGGAATTTAACGCTGGATAAACTTTAGCGCGACAGTTGAATAAAAAGCGTTCGAACAACCACTTTTTTGAAATTATTTAAAAAAAGTGGTTGACGCAAAGCAGGAAAATCCGTTTAATAGCGCTCCGTTGCCCGGATAGCTCAGTCGGTAGAGCAGAGGATTGAAAATCCTCGTGTCGGTGGTTCGATTCCGCCTCCGGGCACCACAATTTGATTTGTTGGTGTCTTAACTAAATGTTATTGCACGAACGAAGCACAAAGAATATAGTGTGCCGACTTAGCTCAGTAGGTAGAGCAACTGACTTGTAATCAGTAGGTCACCAGTTCGATTCCGGTAGTCGGCACCATTCTTTTGCCTCGATAGCTCAGTCGGTAGAGCAGAGGATTGAAAATCCTCGTGTCGGTGGTTCGATTCCGCCTCGAGGCACCATATTTGGTGCGCTTGCTTAAAGCAAGACACAAAACAGAATAGTTCCTCCTTAGCTCAGTTGGTAGAGCGACGGACTGTTAATCCGCAGGTCACTGGTTCAAGTCCAGTAGGAGGAGCCAACTTCTAGAGTTTCATGTAAATGAGATTCTTAAAAATGAAGAGTTAACTCTTCTAAAAAGAATAAAGTGTGCCGACTTAGCTCAGTAGGTAGAGCAACTGACTTGTAATCAGTAGGTCACCAGTTCGATTCCGGTAGTCGGCACCATTCTTTTGCCTCGATAGCTCAGTCGGTAGAGCAGAGGATTGAAAATCCTCGTGTCGGTGGTTCGATTCCGCCTCGAGGCACCATATTTGGTGCACTTGCTTAAAGCAAGACACAAACAGAATAGTTCCTCCTTAGCTCAGTTGGTAGAGCGACGGACTGTTAATCCGCAGGTCACTGGTTCAAGTCCAGTAGGAGGAGCCAACTTTGAAAGCCAAGTCTTCGGACTTGGCTTTTTTCTTATCTGCAACACTCACCCCCCTCTCTACTTTCATTTCCTTCTTTTCCTTTTCTCATCAACCTCCCCTCGAAACCTCGTTATAAACTCATACTTCATTTGATAAAAAGCACTTATTTCACGCTAAAAATTTAATCCAAATCATAGTTTCAACATTGATGCATAGGCGCTTGTGTACAAGTTCAATATGATGAATTTATTATTACGCCCCCTAATAAGCTATGCATTGCATAGTAAATAACACGCCTTGTGAGCTAACTATGAAATTAAAAACTCAAGCCTATTTATTATCTGCAATCATTTTGATTGCCCTGCTTGCTTTGACCGCAACGGGTCTTTGGACACTGCGTGTCGCAAGTAATCTAGATAACAAAGCTCGAGTTACAGAGCTATTTAAGAGTGCCTATAGCATTCTGACTGAAGTCGAGAAAATGGCAGTGGAAGGCAAAATGCCGGAAGACGAAGCAAAATCACTAGCGACTCGCCTACTTCGCAACAATATCTACAAAGATAACGAATATGTGTATGTTGCAGATGAAAATATGATATTCGTAGCAGCACCGCTTGACCCTCAATTACACGGCACAAGTTTCCATGACTTCCGCGATGGCGATGGCAACAGTGTTGGCCAACTGATCTTAGATGTTCTGGGTCGAAAGACAGGTCAAATCGTTGAATATACTTGGACACAGAAACTGCCTGACGGCACGATTGAAGAAAAGCACTCTATCGCAGAGAAAACCCCGCACTGGAACTGGGTTGTCGGTACAGGCATTGGCTTTAACGAAGTAAATGCGCGCTTCTGGTCTACAGCGCAGTGGCAGCTTGCACTGTGCCTAGCGATCGCAGGAGCTATCCTGGGTGGTTTAATTATCTCTATCCGTAAAATGCTTAACCTGCTAGGTGGTGAGCCAAATGACGTACGTGAAGCAGTTCAAGCGGTTGCTCAGGGTAACATCCAAACCAGCTTTGAGTACGCAGCACCTAAAGACAGTATCTATGGCGCCGTACAGGAGATGAGTCAATCGTTAGCTAAGATGGTTACTAACTTGGACGAATCAATGCATGCATTACGTTCAGAGCTGTCTGCTGTAGAGTCTCGCTCTAATTCCATTGCTGATTTGACCATGTCTCAACAACAATCAACAGCCATGATCGCAACCGCTATGACAGAAATGGCATCGTCAGCAAACCATGTAGCAAGTTCAGCAAGTGATACAGCACACAACACTGATGAAGCCGACAAACAGAGCCAGCACACACAATCACTGATCCACAGCACGGTAGACAACATTCAGGGCCTAGCAACGCAACTAAACACAGCAAGCAAAGCCGTGGCAGACCTAGATCAGGACGTAAACAGCATTGTTAAAGTGCTAGATGTCATTGGTGATATTGCAGAACAAACAAACCTACTGGCATTGAATGCCGCAATTGAAGCTGCACGTGCAGGTGAACAAGGTCGAGGCTTCGCAGTTGTTGCAGATGAAGTTCGTAACTTAGCAGGTCGTACGCAAGATAGCACAAAAGAGATACAGCAAATGATCTCTAACCTACAAGAAGGCTCACGTAACGCAATTCACACGATGGAAGTTTGTGCTGAAACTAGTGAAAGTACTGTGACAGAATCAATGAACGCGTCAGAAGCACTACAGCAGATCGTCACAGCATTAGAGTCAATCACTGGTATGAGTCAACAAATTGCTACGGCAGCGGCAGAACAAACTCAAGTGAGTGATGATATTGCACACCGTATTAATCTCATTGAAGAAAGTGGTAGCCAGCTAAATGTCGTAGTGACAGAGAGCCAATCAAGCACACAGACATTGGCATCTTTGGCTGATGAGCTCGAAGGCTGGGTCAACAAGTTCTCTGTAAAGCACTAGTTTAAAGTCAATTGTTCAATAAAAAGCACGTTTTAGGACGTGCTTTTTTTGTTTTTACTGATAAATAATAGCTACCGCCTTCTAAAACCGATGGCCGACATTGCCTATCAGGTGGTGATATTATGTCAAAAATGCATAAAAACACCCCATTACGCACACAAAAACAGCAAACGATATTTTTTTTGTATTTTATTGTTGACCTAAAAGCCGAAAAGCCTTTTAATACACCTCGTCGCCCGGATAGCTCAGTCGGTAGAGCAGAGGATTGAAAATCCTCGTGTCGGTGGTTCGATTCCGCCTCCGGGCACCACAATTTAAAATTGTTGGTGTCTAACACGAACAATATAAAGAATAACGGTACGCCGACTTAGCTCAGTAGGTAGAGCAACTGACTTGTAATCAGTAGGTCACCAGTTCGATTCCGGTAGTCGGCACCATTTATTCTTACACAAGATAATTCCTCCTTAGCTCAGTTGGTAGAGCGACGGACTGTTAATCCGCAGGTCACTGGTTCAAGTCCAGTAGGAGGAGCCATCTTTCAGTTAGTAAGTCGATTACTTATTAACGAAAATGTGCCGACTTAGCTCAGTAGGTAGAGCAACTGACTTGTAATCAGTAGGTCACCAGTTCGATTCCGGTAGTCGGCACCACTTATTAAAATTTGTTCCTCCTTAGCTCAGTTGGTAGAGCGACGGACTGTTAATCCGCAGGTCACTGGTTCAAGTCCAGTAGGAGGAGCCATATTAGAAAAAGCCGCATCACTTGATGCGGCTTTTTTATATCTGAAGAAAATCCACTGCCCCCATCCACCTTTCTCTGAATAAACAAAAAGCCAGGTGATGTACCCAGCTTCCTCTTTTTTGTTTCGTATCAGTGAGCAGCTAAACAGAAGACTAGCTCAAACCTCCAAGACAGATGAACTTAGTCTCTTGATACTCATCCATGCCTTGCTTAGCACCTTCACGACCAATGCCAGATTCTTTGATCCCGCCAAACGGCGCAACTTCCGTAGAAATAATTCCTTCATTTACCCCTACCATGCCATATTCCAAACCTTCACTAAATTTGATGATGCGCTTCAAACTATCGGTGTAGAAGTAGCAAGCTAAACCATATTCAGTGTCATTCGCCATCGAGAGCACTTGTTCATCGTCATCAAAACTAATGACTGGCAGAACCGGACCAAACAACTCTTGTTGCACGATCGCCATACCTTGTTCGACATTACCTAAGATAACTGGCTCCATAAAGCGCCCAGGACGTTTTTGAGGCTGATTAAGTATCGTTGCTCCTTCTTGTACTGCCAGATCGATCACCGCCTCTAGACGATGCTTAGAGGCCATAGTAATAACAGGACCAAGAGTCGTATTTTCCTCAAGACCATTACCGACCGTCAGGCTTGCAGCCTTATCTAGAAGCTTAGTTAAGAACGCCTCTTTTACGTTCTGTTGCACATACAAGCGGTTGGTACACACACAGGTTTGTCCGGCATTACGAAACTTAGAAGCAATCAAGCCATTCGCTGCAGCTTCTAAATCTGCATCGTCAAAAACAATAAAAGGCGCATTGCCACCTAATTCCATAGAGGTGGCTTTAACTGTATCACTTGCCTGCTTCATTAAGATCTTGCCTACACGTGTAGAACCAGTGAAAGAGATCTTCTTAATACGAGGATCAGTACTCAAAACGGCACCAAACTCCGCTGCTTGTTCAGAAACAACAGTAGACAATAGGGCTTTAGGGATACCAGCCTGATGAGCAAGCTCCACCACAGCCAGAGCAGTCAAAGGAGTTAATTCAGAAGGTTTAATGATCATCCCACATCCCGCAGCCAAAGCAGGCGCCGCTTTTCGAGTGATCATTGCAATAGGGAAATTCCATGGTGTAATCGCTGCACACACGCCTACGGGCTGTTTGATGGTAGAGAGGCGTCTATCTACAGCAGGAGTAGGAATAACCTCACCATAGGCACGTTTAGCCTCCTCTGCGAACCATTCTACAAAAGAAGCTCCGTATGCGACCTCTCCACGACTTTCAGTAAGGGGTTTACCTTGTTCTAAGGTAATGATGTTCGCGATGTCTTCCGTATGCTCTACAAGCAATTGGAACCACTTTTTCAGGGAAGTGGAACGTGCTTTAGCGCTGAGCTTTGCCCATTCGATTTGAGCTAACTTACATACCTCTATTTGCGCATCGAGCTCGTCCAAAGAACTAGGCTTTAAGCGAATCAACTCTTTTTCAGTGGCAGGATTAATAACTGCAATCCCATCTTGAGAAAAAAGGTTTTCGAATAAGACTCTTAGCGTTTCACTTTGTATCTGCTGCATCATTAGATTGTACTCCCAAAAGAATCTGTATTAGGTTAATCCTTCCAATGAACAAGAGTAAAGCAAACATAGTTTTCTTCGGCCTTTACTCATGCGAACAGCAACCTACTTTTACACTTTGAACTGCCATGAATAGGCGGACTAACGTACCAATGATATTCACTCATCTCAAAGTGACATCATTTTGCACTAAAAAGATATACACCCACTCAAAAGCTAGATTCGTAAATAAACGTCAGGAAACATACACCGAGAATAGTTTAACCTTTTAGATGAGCAAATGGGGGGTACAGACTACAGGCAAGCCCTTACAAGGTTCTTTACCTAGAAATAAGGCACAATTTTACTTTCTAAAGAAGTGAGCAAACAGCTAGGATTGCAGGTAATTGCCCTCTTACACAATCGCGACTCATTCGCTGGTAGACAAACAGAGCGATTAGATACTAAAAAGCGCTATCACTTCTTCCGGGACGTGTTATTTAGGGCTTTGCCTAAATAAGTGGCAAGCTGGCGGAGATGCCTAGTCCGGGGTTGAAGGCAACCGGAACTCGTTTCCTGAAAGGGAAATTATTATGCTCTAAAACGACAAAACCCAGTCCGAAGACTGGGTTTCTAAATAAGTGGCGGAGCGACTGGGCTTGCACTCAATTGGACTCGCACACGAGCGGGACTCGTTGGTCGTAGACCAAAATAATAGCGCAAACGAAAAAGCCCTAGCATTTCTGCTAGGGCTTTGTCTGAATAAGTGGCGGAGC